>DAOUFA010000124.1:0-4863 GCA_034430355.1 Dehalococcoidales bacterium | reverse complement strand
TAGTATTCCTATTCAGGTAGCCTCTAGCTTCAGCCAAAACCCAGGTACATTAATTCACGGAGGAGTGTCTATGGAAGTCCGAAATAAGGTGAGGGGTATAGCTTATGACCTTGATGTGGCTAAGATAACGGTGGTGGGTGTCCCTGACCAACCGGGTATTGCTGCCTCCATCTTCCACCCCTTAGCCAAGGCTGGCATCAGCATTGATACCATTGTCCAGAACGCCAGTATTGACAAGATTACTGATTTGACCTTTACCGTGGCTAAAAGTGATTTGGCGGGAGCAATGCGGGTGGTGAAGCCTATAGCCAAGTCAATCAGGGCTAGGGAGTGTGCCAGTGATGCTAAATTGGGCAAGATTAGCATTATCGGCACCGGCATGCAGAATATTCCCGGCTATGCGGCTAGAATGTTTGACACCCTTAGTCAGCACAACATAAATATCCAGCTTATTACTACTTCGGAGATAAGGATAACCTGCATTATTGATGAGGCCAGAGTTAAGGATGCAGTTCGTGCCTTGCACCAGGCATTTGAGGTGGAAATGGAGGAATAGGAGGCGGCGGATGTCATATCAGGAAGAGGAACAGGCAGGACTAAGACGGCGGCGTAGTAAACAGGCAATAACCTTAGCTATGCAGGGTCGGTGGCGGGAGGCGGTAGTGGCTAATAAAAGCCTGATAGAAAACTTCCCCAACGATGTCAATGCCTATAATCGGTTGGGTCGAGCCTATATGGAGCTGGGTGAATATTCTCAGGCCAAGGAGGCCTACAGCCGAGCCATAGAACTTGACCCTTATAATACGATTGCGACCAAGAACCTTGAACGCTTATCTCGTTTAGGGGAAGCTATGGTTGGTTTACAGGCTGATTCTGACAAGGTCGAGCCGCAACAGTTCGTTGAGGAAACGGGCAAGGCTGGGGTGGTTAACCTTTACCACCTCGGCGCCCGGGAGATACTAGCCAAAATGGTGGCTGGTGACAGGGCATTTTTGAAGATAGACGGGTCTAGTTTAGTCGTGGAAAATGCCGGTGGTGAGTATCTGGGGCAAGTCGACCCCAAGCATGAACAGCGACTTATCAAATTAACGGAGGGCGGTAATAAGTATACCGCGGCTATTATCAGTGCGGCGGAAGGGATGGTAACTGTCATTATCAGAGAGGTCTATCAGGACCCCAGTCAGGCAGGAAAACTTTCCTTTCCCGCCAAGATGTTTAAGAGCCCCCGGCCTTATATTAGCGATAGAATTATTAAACGTGAGTTAGAAGAATATGAGGAAACGGGGGAGGAAGAGGCAGTGGAAGAGGAGCCGGGCTATACTATAGTCGGCGGGGAAGAAATAGAATTATCGCCTGGGGACTCCCTTGACACGGATGATAAGTCTAATATTGAGGACTAGGAGGTTCAACCAATATGGTTTTAGGCAAGATTAAACCGGTAGACATTGAAGATGAGGTAAAGAGCTCTTATCTTGACTATGCTATGAGCGTCATCGTTTCCCGCGCCTTACCTGATGTGCGGGACGGGTTAAAGCCGGTTCACCGACGTATTCTTTACGTTATGGATGGTCTGGGACTAAGTCATACCAGCCCCTATAAGAAGAGTGCCCGTATTGTCGGCGAGGTGCTGGGTAAATACCATCCTCATGGGGACACCTCGGTTTATGATGCCATGGTGCGTATGGCGCAGGATTTCTCTATGCGATATGTTCTGGTTGATGGGCAGGGCAATTTCGGTAGTGTGGATAATGACCCCCCAGCCGCCATGCGTTATACCGAAGTACGCTTGGCTCCCATTTCGGAGCAGATGCTGGTTGACATTGAAAAGAATACTGTTGACTTTATGCCCAACTTTGATGATAGCCTTAAGGAGCCGGTGGTTTTACCCACTCGGTTACCCAATTTACTGGTTAATGGTAGCTCCGGGATTGCCGTCGGGATGGCGACCAATATCCCACCTCATAATCTAGGCGAGGTCTGTGACGCTATCTCTTATCTCATTGACAACCCTGAAGCCATGGTCAGTGAACTCACCCAATTTATTAAGGGACCTGATTTCCCGACCGGTGGCATTATCCTGGGGCAGGATGGAATTAAGAGCGCCTACGCTACTGGACATGGCCGGGTGGTAGTTCAGGCTAAGGCTAGTGTCGGCGATGCCGCAGAAGCCGGACGTAGCCAAATAGTGGTTACTGAGCTTCCTTACCAGACGAATAAGGCTGCCCTGGTGGAAAGGATAGCTGAGCTGGTCAAGGATAGGAAAATTAGGGGCATTAGTGAACTTCGTGATGAGTCAGACCGCCAGGGTATGCGTATTGTCATTGAGCTAAGGAAGGATGCCCAACCGCAGCAGGTGCTTAACAGCCTCTATAAATATACCGCCATGCAGTCGGCTTTCTTCGTTAACATGCTGGCCCTGGTTGATGGTCAGCCCAGGGTAATTAGTCTTAAAGAGGCACTCCAGCAGTATATAGATTTTCGCCGTGAGGTTATCACTCGCCGCTCCCGGTTCGAGCTGAAAGAGGCTAAGGCCAGGGCTCATATCTTGGAAGGGTTTAAAATCGCTCTGGACCAAATAGATAGGGTGGTGGCTACTATCCGAAAATCTAAAACCGCTGAGGTAGCTCGCCAGAACCTTATGGCTGAGTTTGGCTTATCTCAGGCTCAGGCGCAAGCTATTCTTGATATGCAGTTACGTCGGCTGGCTAATCTGGAGCGGCGCAAGATATTTGATGAATATACCGAGGTAGTAAGAAATATTGCTTACCTGGAAGACCTTCTGGCTAACCCCAGGCGAATACTTCTCTTGATAAGGGAAGAGGTGAGTGAATTAAAGTCTAAATATGGTGACCCACGGCAGACCGAGATAAGAGAGCAGGAGGTAATAGAGTTTCGTGATGAGGACCTTATCCCCCACCAGAGAGTGGTGATAACGCTCAGCAATAGGGGATTTATCAAAAGGCTGCCCTCTCGTGCCTATGAGCCCCAGCATCGGGGTGGCAGGGGTGTTATTGGCATGGTAACCAGGGAGGAAGATGCGGTAAGACTCTTGGCGGTGACTGATACCCATGCCTACCTCCTTTTCTTTACCAACCAGGGCAAGGTGTTTCGGATTAAGTGCTATGAAATCCCGCTTGATAGCTCCCGGACGGCTAAAGGGACGGCGGTAGTTAATCTTTTCCCTCTGGCTGAGAGTGAGCGGGTTACGGCGATGGTAGCCGTAACTGATTTTAAGCCCGATACCTACCTGGTAATGGCTACTGGCCGCGGGGAGGTTAAAAAGACAGCTATGAAAAATTTTACCTCAGTGCGCAGTAGCGGGCTTATCGCTGTGGATTTGGCTGAAGGCGATGAGTTGGTGGCAACCCGTATAGCTACCAACCAGGATGATGTCGTATTGGTAACTCAGAAAGGGCAGGCAATAATATTTGCTGTATCCGAGTTAAGGGCTAGCTCCAGAACTAGTGGCGGGGTATGTGGTATCCGTTTGTTGCCTGATGACCGGGTAATCGGTATGGATATTGTCTATCCTGATTCCTTTCTTTTAGCCGTTACCACCGAGGGCTTCGGTAAGCTTACCCCAATTGGCAATTATCCGCGTCAGCATCGTGCCGGCAGTGGGGTAAGGACCTTTAAGCTTACTGAAAAAACGGGTGAGGTAGCTGCTGCCAGACTGGTTTCTCTGTCTCAACAACTAATGATTATATCGGCTGATGGCATTATCATCCGCACTCCAGTGAAGGACGAAATTTCCATTCAGAAAAGAAGCACCCAGGGGGTGACACTGAAGGAACTTGGCCGGGGCGATAAGGTGGTGGCTATCGCCTGCTTTGATTAGCCCTTGAGCCGGCCCCCAGTTAGGAGAAAATTTGTCGATGAAGTTACTTTTTATCCCTGGTTCGGGTTGCGGGAAGAAGGCATGGGTATATCAAACTGAGTACTTTAGCGTTTCAGAAGCTATTGCCCTTCCCGGCCATCCTGAGGGCAGACCCCGCTCCAGCATAGATGGTTATGTGGAGTGGCTGCGAGGCTATATTCATCAACAGCAGTATCAAGATGTCGTTCTAGTTGGTCATTCTATGGGGGGTGCTGTGGCTCAGCTTTACGGGTTAAAGTATGGCGATGAGGTAAAAGCCCTGGTCTTGATTGGCACTGGGGCTAGATTGAGAGTACTCCCTGACTTGCTCAAAGCAGTTGAGGAGATGGTCACTGATGAGGCTACCTGGATAAAATACTTGGAGGAGCATCATCGTTCTACTGCCCCTGAAATCAGGCGGGTTGTAATTGAAGAGAGGATGCGGATAGGCCCAGCGGTGATGTTGAACGATTTACTTGGCTGCGATAAATTTGACATTATGGATAGGGTTCACAATATTAAACTGCCAACCTTGATTATCTGTGGCAGTGAGGATGAGCTGACGCCGGTAAAATATGCTCATTATCTGGCTAGTAAGATTGAGGCAGCCCGTGAGGTTATAGTTAATGGGACGAGTCATTGGGTGCAGACGGAGAAGCCGAAAGAGGTTAATCAAGCAATAGACAGTTTTTTGGTTAGTCTTGACTAAGCCGTTGATATTTTTGCTGGCAAGCTGGTTGCCAGCTCTGGAGTCCGCAGACATTACAAGCTTGATAGCGGCAGTCAGGGGTTGCTTTGCCCTCTATAGCCCGCTGATATTCTAGCTTCAGGAAAGCTGGAGTTATGCCAACATCAATATGAGCCCAGGGTAGGGGTTCATCTAACCGGCGCTCCCGCCGGGCATAAAAGTCGGGCTCAACTCCCGCCTCCTTAAAAGCGTTAAGCCAATTCTGGTAATTAAAGTGTTCGCCCCAGCCATCAAATATTGAGCCCAGTTGCCAGGCACG
>DAOUFA010000123.1:0-25443 GCA_034430355.1 Dehalococcoidales bacterium | reverse complement strand
GGCGACTAGGTTTAATAGGTTGGGGGTGAAGACGGTTCGGGACTTGCTCTATTTCTTCCCCCACCGTCACCTTGACTATAGCCAGCGGAAATCTATCTCGCAGCTTACTGAGGGTGAGGAGCAGACTATTATTGCCAATATGTGGCAGGCTCAGGAGGTCAGGCTGGGTGGTAGGCGGAGTACTGAGGCTATTGTTGGTGACGAAACCGGTAATGTCAGGGTAGTATGGTTTAATAATCCCTACCTGGCTAAAAAACTCACTACTAATATGCGAGTAGTTATTAGTGGTCGGGTAAGCTTGTTTAATGGACGACATGTGTTTGAATCTCCAGAGTGGGAGCTGGTTGGGGATGAGGACTTGATTCACACCGGGCGTTTGGTTCCCCTCTACCCCCTTACTCGGGGATTGCGCCCTCGCCAGGTAAGAAAATTGGTGAAAGGGGTTATAGACCAGTGGGCATGGCAGGTGGAGGATTTTTTGCCCTCGGAGTTGACCGAGCGGTGTAACCTTTTACCGCTCCCCTCGGCTATAAGCCAGGCCCACTATCCCGATGATGAAGCCGTAAAGGCTCAGGCAAGGGTTCGCCTGGCTTTTGACGAGCTTTTTCTCCTCCAGCTGGGTGTGCTGAGCAAAAAGCGTGATTGGCAGGAGAGCCAGCCGGGTAGCCCTTTTACTGCCCAGAAACCGGTGCTAGACACCTTTATAAAGTCTTTACTCTTTGAGCTAACCCCAGCTCAACTAAGAGTACTTGATGAGCTACTGGCTGATTTACAGAAACCACGACCAATGTCCCGATTATTGCAGGGGGAGGTAGGCAGTGGCAAGACGGTAGTAGCTACCGCCGCTTTGCTTATGGCGGCGGCCAATGGCTATCAAGGGGCATTTATGGCGCCGACTGAAATTTTGGCTGAGCAGCATTTTACTACCATCTGTCAGCTCCTATCCCGAGTGGGGCATCAGGAGGGGGAGGAGGACTACCTCCATAGTTACTCCGGGCTTTTGTCCCGTCCGATTACTGTGGCGCTACTTATCGGTGACATTAAACAGGTCAGAAAGCAGAAGCTCCAGCAGCGGATTCTGGATGGGGATATAGATATTGTTATCGGAACCCATGCTCTGATTCAGAAGGGGGTGGAATACCACCGGTTGGGGTTAGTTGTGGTTGATGAGCAGCACCGATTCGGGGTTACCCAGCGCTCGGCACTACGGCAGAAGGGGTTTAACCCCCATGTGTTGGTAATGACGGCGACACCTATCCCCCGAACTCTAGCCCTGACCTTATACGGCGACCTTGACTTGTCGGTTATCGACCAGCTGCCTCCGGGGAGACAGGTGGTGAAGACGAAGTGGCTTAAACCGGGGCAGAGGGATAGCGGCTATGCCTTTGTGCGTCGTCAGGTGGCTGGTGGTCGTCAGGCATTTATTATCTGCCCCCTGGTTGAGGAGTCAGAGGTTATTCAAGCTAGGGCGGCTGTGGCTGAATATGAGCGTTTATCTCAAGAGGTCTTTCCTGACCTGAGGTTAGGCTTGCTTCACGGGCGCATGTCGGCTGATGACAAGGATAAGGTAATGCGGCGCTTTCGCTCTGGTGAGCTTGATATCCTGGTGTCAACCCCGGTAGTAGAGGTTGGCATAGATGTGCCTAACGCTACGGTAATGCTGATTGAGAGTGCTGACCGTTTTGGTCTGTCGCAACTGCACCAGTTCCGGGGCAGGGTGGGGCGGGGACAGGAACAAAGCTACTGTATGCTGTTAGCTCTGAACCCTTCGGAGGTGGGTAGAGAGCGACTTGACATTATAGAGAAGGTTCAGGACGGTTTTGCTTTGGCTGAAGAGGACTTGAGACTGCGGGGTCCGGGGGAATTCTTTGGCACCAGGCAGAGTGGACTGCCTGACCTGAAGATGGCTAAACTATCTGATGTGGCTCTACTGGAGCTGGCGCGTAGTGAGGCGATAAAACTGTTTCAAACAGACCCCTCTTTAGACAAGCCCGCGCATCACCTTCTGGCCAGAGAGCTAGCCCGTGTCTGGCCAAAAGCTGGCGAGTGGAGTTAGGTATGGATGATGAATATAAAACAGTTAATCAAACGAGCTAAAGAATACGTAGAACTCGAAGCAGAAACAAAGGTTACTAAGGTAACCTTTTCAGAGAAATTTTCTTTACTTGGACAAGAAGACGTTGTGTTGTCTGTAGAAACTACTGATATGAAAGATAAAGAATGGTGGGTTGTAGGTGGCTCTACACCAATGAATCTTTATGCAAAATCTCAATTCAAAACAGCAGATGAAGCTTTTTCATTTCATCGTGGTCTTATGTTACGACTTGCTGAGAGACAATTTGAACAGTCTTCTGAAGAAGAACCAGATGAAATAGGGTATGATGCATTTATTGCCCATGCAAGTGAAGATAAACTGGAATTTGTAAGACCTCTTGCAGAGAAACTTTCCGAGTTAGGATTAAAAATATGGTATGACGAATTTGAATTAAAAGTAGGCGATAGTTTGAGAGGTTCTATTGACAGAGGTTTGGTCAATTCGAAATACGGCATTGTAGTTTTATCAAAAAAATTCTTTTTAAAAAACTGGCCACGATATGAATTAGACGGATTAACTGCAAGAGAAATAGACGGTCGAAAAGTAATTTTGCCTATTTGGTATGGTATTAGCAAAAAAGATGTTTTAAAATACAGCCCCTCTCTCGCAGACAAAATAGCTATCGATAGCAGTAAAAAGACGATGGCTGAGATGGCAGCAGAGTTAAAGGAAGAAATAGAAAAAGACGTTTTCTAGTCTCGGGATCGTTTATTTTTGGTACTTCGCTGGTTCCGAATCTGATCACATACAAAATTAGCCGAGCTATGCTGTAGCGGCGAAGGAGGAGTTAATGGCAAGAACGATAAAAATGCCACATACTCTTTGGGAAGAGATGATGCAGGTCGTGAACAATAGATTGATGCAGGGAAGCCTAGAGAAGCCCATTGTTTTTGCACTCTATACAAAAGAGCACGACCATCATGAAGTCATCGCTTATAGAGAAATACCTACAGTTAAAGTGATAGGGGATTATCCGAACGGGGAGTACCGCTATATTTACCCTGGAATCAAGAAAATGGGTTTTTACCCGCCCAAGGGTGCGGGAAGATGGTTCAGTGGAACGCTAGTAGTGGGAGGTGGCATCGGACTTGAAGAAGAGGATAAGAAGTGGATGATTAGAGAACAATTGGATTTTAGAATTAAGATGGATAGAGATCCTGTAGGGAAGTGGTCTTACAAAACTTATTGCATAGGTTTCCCCGCTGTCTCTTTAGAATTGCTCTAAAAGCCAAACCTCGACAAACTTTCTGATTTCCCTTATCTCGGGAGACAAAACCATTTTGGAGAGTTAACGAGAGGCGAAGCCTCTCTTATAATATACTTCCCCCTCTCCTTTTTAAGGAGAGGGGGACCAAGGGGGTGAGGTTAACAATTTCAAGTTATCCTTTTCAACTAGCTTTGTGCTATAATTCGGGCATATAGGAGGCTAAGGCGGGATGATGAATAAATATAAAGCCGTTTATGATATAAGCGTCTGGCTTGGAGCTGAATCGTTTGATTACCCCGGCCACCCACCATTTTCCCGGGAGCCGATAGGGACAGCCAGGGGTAGGGGAGCCCTTGAGCTTTCCAAGTTGGTGATGAGTGCCCATGCCGGCACACACATAGATTTTCCCGCCCATTTCATTCCCAACGGGAAGCATATTGATGATTATCCCATCCAGAAGTTTATTCTTCCGGCGCAAGTAGTAACTATTGAAGATAAGGAAGCGATTCGACCTTCCGAACTGGAAAACCTGGACCTTAAACCGGGCGATGCCCTGTTATTCAAGACGGATAACTCCATAAGCGGTCGATGCACCAGCGGAGTGTTTTCTAAAAGCTTCGTCTATATGTCGCCTGAAGCCGCCGACTTCTGTGTTGATAAAAAGGTAAGCCTGGTTGGAATTGACTATGGTTCAATTGACAGATACGACGCCCAGGACTTTCCGGCTCATCATAAGCTCCTGGGAAATGATATACTGATTTTGGAGAGCATCAATCTTAAAGAAGTCCCGCCGGGGAGATACACCATGTTCTGTCTGCCTCTGAAAATCAAAGGGGCTGAAGGCTCTCCGGCACGTGCCATCCTAATACGTTAAGGCATTTCTCGGCAGTGTGAGTGAGATAGAGAGGGCTGCTTCAAGCGCTGGGTTCTTGATGCTATAATTTAGTGAAATCTGGAGGTCACCGGTTAATTGATTGTCACTAAGCGAGCCAGAGAAATTCAAAATGTTATTTCTGACTTAGAATTATTAAAGCTTGACCCTAAATACAGAGAGGCGGCGGAGATTAATATTAGATTCTTTAAGGCAACTCGTTCTGTATTTAGCTTTATTCACTGGTTAATTTCTGTAGCCCCGAAGCTTAGAAAAATTCGAGAAAGCATACTTGAGCTGGCTGATTTGCCGTTAAAAAAATGGCAGAGGAAGACTCATGAAGGACTTATTAGATACCAGAGTAGTAGGTTTGGTAGAAGAATGGTTACTGCCTTCATCAATGAGCTTTGTCAAATAATTCTAAAAATAAAAGAAATTAAACGTAATGATGAGCCTACTGTTGTCTTTGATTTGGGTTTTGGTGGTGGAGAATTAGGGCGTCAGGTTTTTAAGAGACTTCCAGACGCTTTATTGGTTTATGTAGGTATTGATATTTCTCCTGCCATTATGGAAACAGCTAAGCAAGCCTTCCAGCCTTTACATGAGAAAGGAGAGATTGTTTTCCAAGAACTCTCCATACTCAACGATGAGGTAGTAGATGCCCTTCGTCGAGAAGCTAGTGGTACCTCTAAGAAAGTTGTAGCCGTGTGGTGTGGCAATATCCTTGACCTGGATAAATATTTGTCAGCTGGGAAAATAGATATTATGTGGCATGCTAGAGTTCTTCATCATTTAACTTTAGCCGATAAGGCTCGTTTGGTAGATATATGCCGGCGATTATCCCCGATAACTGTTGAGATGGATGACCGTAACTGTTTTTGGTTCAAATTCTGGACAACACTTACTACTTGGCTAATCTATCCTGATGTTTTCTTGATGAATGGGGGTATTCTAAGCTGTCTCAGGGACCCGGCGAAGGAGGAATTAACCGGGCATTTCAAATTGGTATCACCTTTTAGCTATGTTCGGTTAATCTTTGGTCAGGATATCTATTCTCAAGGCGCCAAGTGGCAAACAGCAAGGCAAACTTTGGTTAAGGATTTCTCGTTTAAAGGTTAACTAAAGTTAAAGATAGCCCTTTTTACCTGTATAAAACTTCGGGTTTCCTTATCTAGTATATGGCTAAGGGCGTTTGAGTTGTTGTCTGTTAAGCTTCCCTGAGCCAGTCTTGGGTATACTATCCACAAACTTAAATCTCTTGGGCAATTTAAAGTCAGCCAGGTTCTGGCGACAAAAATTGGCTATCTCCTCTGTGGTAACACTTTGCCCTTCTTTAAGGACTATAAAAGCTGTGGGCACCAGCCCACTGCATGCATCTCCAACCCCCACATAGGCGGCTTCAGCAATACCGGGATGCCTCAAAAGCACATCCTCAACCTCCCAGGGGGAAATTTTTAGCCCTGACGGGGTCACTATTATGAACGATTTCTTCTCCACATACTCAAGGTAACCATCTTCATCCATCCTGACCAGGTCTCCGGTGTGAAACCAGCCATCTTTAATGACCTGAGCCGTAAGGTCAGGCGCCTTATAGTATTCCTTCATCATCCAGGGAGCTTTGAACAGAGCCTCGCCTATCTCACCCACAGTCACTTCTGCACCACTGTCATCTACTATCTTAAGGTCACAAATTGGCTTGCCCACCGTCCCCAGTTTGTGGTCATCAATGGTACTCATAGAAACAACCGAAAGCTCCGAAAGACCATATGTCTCACAGAAGGTTAAGCCGAACTTATCCTCCAGCATCTTCATCAGGCGAGGAGATGTTTTCGCCCCAGCACTAGAGGCCACCCTCAATGAGCTAAGGTCATAGTCCTTGATGACCTCGTCCCGCAGCATAGCTAAAGCATTGTGCATTGCTGGGACTCCAAAAAGGATGCTGCCTCTTTCCTTCTCTATAGCCTCTAAAACAACTCTGGGGGTGAATTGAGGGATTATTACCACCGTGGACCCTTTTATAATGGAACCAAACAGGACTTCGCTCAATCCAAAAAGGTAGAAGAAAGGAACAGTATCTATGACCACATCGTCTCTGCCTCGCCCTACGCCCGCAGAAACTATGTTGGGGGTTCCCAGAGGGGAAGCATGAGTATGCACCACCCCCTTTTGCTTCCCCAATACCCCTGAGGTATATATGATAGTAGCCTTATCCTTATCATCTATATCAACATCGGGCGGTACGGCAGAACTATTAGCTACCATCGTTTTATAAGGGCCTCCATCAACCTCCAGAACCCGCTTTAGCTGGGGGAGGCTGGGCAAAACAGCCGAAAGCATCTGAGAAAACCTCTTTTCAGTTATGAGGATTCTGGCATCGGAATCACGCAATAAAGAATCAAGCTCAGGTACTTTGAGCCTAGAGCTAAGGAGCACGGCTACGCCGCCAGCTTTAATAACTCCAAAATAATTGATAACCCACTCAGGACTGTGAGACATTAAAATAGCGACGTGGTTATCCTTTTCTAATCCCAGTCGCATAAGAGCATTGGCTATTCTGTTTGAAGCTTCACTTAACTCCCTATAGGTAACCCTCTGGGAACCAAGAACAATAGCCGTTTTTGGCGGCACTTCATTGGCAGTTATCTCCAGTATCTGTTTTAGATTCATATTACCTCCTCACAGAAAGACAGTTAAATACCAAGGGGGGTTCCCTCTTTCCGCCTATTGACAAACTCCTTGCCTTCATAGTATATTATAAGGCTTGATGTTGTAATACAAATTTATCTTTGAGTTCCTGCCGGTACTAGCCTCAAAGTTTATATATTTGTTATATAATTAAGGGCTATATGTTATGCCGTAAAGCTTAAACTGTAGCCATGGTCATATAAGAATTCAAAGGCTTGACCATGAGGTATACTGTTTGTATACTAAGTCCAGCCATAAAGCGAAATAAATATGCATTTTTTAGTGCCCACAAACTGGGACAGGGAACTGATACTCCCTCTAAGCCAGATTAAGGCAGATATTGAAATATATGGCGTTTTGCCCACCTCAATGATAGGCAGTGGAGGCTCAGGACCTGACATCCCCCAAATAACAACAAAGCAGGCGGAAGAATATATCAGGTTAGCTCATTCCGCAGGCTTAACCTTTAATTACCTTCTTAATGCTCCATGCATGAATAACATGGAGTGGCAGGAGGATACTCATCGGGAATTGGTCCGACACCTGGAGTGGCTCAGCAATGCCAAGGTGGATAGCGTCATTGTGGCTATCCCATACTTGCTAGAGCTTATAAAGACTCAGTTCCCTCATCTTAGAGTAGAGGTATCAACCATAGCTCACGTAGAAAGCGTAGCCCGGGCTAAGTTTTTTGAATCTCTGGGAGCTGACTCCATTAACCTGCACTCCAACATAAACCGGGATTTCAAACTACTCAAGGCTATTAGAAGTGCGGTAAACTGTGAGCTCGGTGTACTGACAAACACCAGTTGTCTCTATCAGTGTCCTTACGAGTATTATCACAACAATACCCTGGGGCATGCTAGTCAAAGCTACAACCCGCTTAATGGCTTCTATATGGATTACTGTGTACTTCACTGTGCTTTGAGCAGTATCAGTGATACCTCTCAATTTATTAAATCTCGTTGGATAAGACCTGAAGACATACATATTTATCAAGAAATGGGCATTGATTTCTTCAAAATCGGCGGTAGAGCAATGCCTACGAAGTGGATTATAAATGCTGCTACAGCATATTCCTTACTTCATTACCAAGGAAACTTGTACGATATTTTAAACAACTTTAGCCCGAAGGCCAGTAACGCAAAGTCAAATCTATCCAGCACACAAATCACTACAATGGCTTCGCCGCCAAGGGTTTACATTGACAACCAGGCTCTAGAAGGTTTTATTGATTTCTTTAAGAAACAGGATTGCCTATCCGGGTGCAGTCAGTGTAATTATTGCCAGGAAATAGCTGACAAGGTGGTCAAATTCGACCGCTCTGAAGCAGATAAATACATATCTGTGCTCAAAAAGTTCCTGGATGACATAACCAGCAGCAGGATATTCCACCCTGTATCCGCACCATTGAGCAGGTGACATAAATAAGATAGAATACAATGGAGCGGAGTTTGGAGTTAGCCCTCTTTACCAGTGTGAAACTTCGGTTTTTCCTGTCTAACCTGTAAGGGTATTTTGAGCTGTCTCTTTCAATTAGCATTGTGCTATAATTTGGCATAAAAGGTAACTTGGAATAAAGCTAAAAAGCTGAGGCTTGGATTAGGAGGCTGAAGCCGGATAGTAATGGTTAAACAAAAGTTGATAGAGATGCTGGCGCAGGCGGCAAGCCAGGCTCAGCAGTTGGGTAAACTGAGAGATAAAAAGGTGGTTTCAGAAATGAAAAAAATTGTTATTGTGTGCGCTGTAGCTATACTAGCCCTACTGTCAGTGGTAGTAGCCTGTGGATGCCAGCCACAACCTGCTGGCAGCAGAATCGCGTTTGATTCCGACCGGGACGGTAACTACGAAATATACGTGATGGACGCTGATGGCTCTGACCAGCGCAACCTTACTCTTAACCCCGCCGAGGAAGCGTATTCTGCCTGGTCGCCCGATGGTTCTCACCTGGCGTTTATGTCTGACCGGGGCGGGAACTTTGAGATATACATTATGGATGCCGATGGCTCCAACCACCGCAACCTGACTAATAACCCAGCCGATGATGGGCATCCTGCCTGGTCGCCCGATGGCTCCCGTATCGTGTTTGATTCCAAACGGGACGGGAACTGGGAGATATACGTGATGGATGCCGACGGCTCCAACCAGCGCAACCTGACTAATAACCCCGCCAATGATGGGGCGCCTGACTGGTCGCCCGATGGTTCTCACCTGGCGTTTGAGTCCCACCGGGACGGGAATTTCGAGATATACATTATGGATGCCGATGGCTCCAACCAGCGCAACCTGACTAATAACCCCGCCGATGACGGGATGCCTGCCTGGTCGCCCGATGGTTCTCGCCTGGCGTTTATGTCTGACCGGGACGGGAACCGGGAGATATACGTGATGGATGCCGACGGCTCTAACCAGCGCAACCTGACTAATAGCCCTGGCCGGGATCAGTCATCTACCTGGTCGCCCGACGGCTCCCGTATCGCGTTTGATTCCGACCGGGACGGTAACTTTGAGATATACATAATGGATGCTGATGGCTCCAACCAGCGCAACCTGACTAATAACCCCGCCAATGATTTGGCGCCTGACTGGTCGCCCTAGCTGAGCGGACTTTACTGGCTGGTTGCTTTGTTAAAGGCATCGCCGAGTAGCTGCTTTCAATTAGAACTGTGCTATAATTTGGGCATGTAGGAGGCTAGAGCCGGATATTAATGGTTAAACAAAAGTTGATAGAGATGCTGGCGCAGGCGGCAAGCCAGGCCCAGCAATTGGGCAAGCTGCCTTCGGTTGCCTTGCCTGAGGTGGCTGTGGAGCGTCCCCAGAACCCGGAACACGGAGATTATGCCTCAAGCTTTCCCCTGAAGTTGGCCCGGGCAACCGGCGTTAGCCCCTTAGCTATCGCTGAGGATATGGTCGGGCTTATCGTTCCCAGTCCTGAGATTGATACCATTACGGTGGCCCCCCCTGGGTTCATTAACTTTACCCTTAAGACCGATTGGTTGACCGGTCAGGTTGATTCCATCTTGGCGGCTGGTGATGCTTATGGCAACGTTGACCTGGGACAGGGCAGCCGGGTGCAGTTAGAGTTTGTTAGTGTCAATCCTACCGGACCACTTCATGTCGGGCATGGTCGTGGTGCTATTCTGGGCGACGCTCTGGCTAACGTGCTTACGGCTACCGGCTATAAAGTGGAGAAAGAATATTATATCAATGATGCCGGCAGTCAGGTAGATGCCTTTTATCGCACACTCTATGCCCGTTATCAGCAGTGTCTGGGTATTGAGGCTGAGGTGCCATCTAACGGTTACCTCGGTGGCTATATGGTTGACTTAGCGAAAGAGATAATTAGCAAAGACGGCGATAAATATCTATCAATGCCTGAAAAAGATGCGCTACATTTTTTAAAAAATATTGGTCTTGAGATGATGATTACCCAAATAAGAAACGACCTTAAATCCTTAGGTGTGGAGTTTGATGTCTGGTTCAGTGAGCAGAGCCTTTATGATAGCGGGCAATACCAGACAGCATTGTCACGGCTACGCCAGGGAGGCTATATAGGTGAGAAGGAAGGAGCTACCTGGTTTGTATCTACGGTTCTGGGTGAGGATAAGGACAATGTGGTGGTGCGGGGCGATGGTTCGCCTACCTATTTCGCCTCTGATATTGCTTATCACTACGACAAGTTTTTGGTGCGCAAGTTTGATAAGGTAATTAATATCTGGGGAGCTGACCACCAGGGTCATGTATCTCGGATGAAAGCAGTGGTTGGTGCTCTTGGTATTGCTCCAGAGCGGCTGAAGGTGATAATTTCTCAGCTGGTTACCCTGCGTCGTGGTGATGAATTGGTTCGTATCTCTAAACGCAGCGGCGACATCATTACCTTGCGCGAAGTAGTCGTGGAGGTTGGGGCTGATGCCTGCCGCTTTTTCTTTTTATCCCGCTCGGCTGATAGTCAGATGGACTTCGACCTGGAGTTAGCTAAAAAACAATCGGTGGACAATCCTGTTTACTATGTTCAATATGCCCATGCTCGCATTGCCAGTATCCTTCGTTTAGCTCAGCAAAGGGGAATTGACTATGGGGATGGGGATGTTGCCTTGCTGACTACTGAGCCTGAGCTGACTTTGATACGGAAGATGCTACTTTTACCGGAGATAGTTGAGGTAGTAGCCCATACTCTGGAACCTCACCATCTTGCCTATTATGCTCAGGACTTGGCAACTGTATTTCATAGTTTTTACACCCAGTGCCGTGTCGTTTCCCGGGATGATGAGATATTAACCAAAGCCCGCCTCAAATTAGTGGCGGCAGCCAAGCTGGTCCTGGCTAAGACCCTCCACCTAATGGGGATGACCGCACCTGAGAGCATGTAGCCTGCCGGTCAGCTAGAGCCCCTGCTCTTTATATCGCTTGGTTAATTCAGTGTAGATTTGAGGCCATTCTTTCAACTGCCGCCGTTGCTCCTGGGAAATCTGCCCTTTAATCTTGGCCGGAACACCAGCCACCATTGAGTTGTCGGGGATTTCACTACGTTGGCTTACCACAGAACCAGCCGCAATTATACAAAAGTTGCCAATTTTAGACTCACCCAGTACCGTGGCATTGTTGCCAATGAGCGTGTTGCTGCCAATTTTCCGTCCATGCACCACCACACTATGCCCGATAACCACGTTATCGCCTATCTCCAGGGGAATGTCGACATCATTGTGGAGCACGGAGTTGTCCTGAATTGTGGTATTGCCACCAATTTTGATACTGGCGAGGTCGCCTCTGATTACCGCCCCGGGCCAAACACTGGAGTTTTCGCCAATTTCAACCTCGCCGATAACATAGGCGGCTTCGCTGATGAAGGCTGATTTGGCTATCTTGGGCGTCTTACCGTTAAAGCTTCTAATCATTCCTACCCCCTAAAGATTCTATTATAGGCTTATTATCAGAGTAGTCAAGCCTTATCTTGTCCTTATCTCCCGTTTCGTGTTACACTTGGAGGCTAAGGAGGCCAGATGAAACGTCGTGTTTTTTCTGGGGCTCGTCCTACCGGCCGGCAGCACCTGGGAAACTATCTCGGAGCCCTGCAGAATTGGGTCAAGCTTCAGGAAGAGTATCAGTGTATTTATTGTATTGTGGATATTCATGCTTTGACCACGCTTGAGGATACCGGCGGGCTGCAAAAGAATATCCACGAGATGATGCTTGACTGGCTGGCGGCTGGTCTTGACCCCAAGAAAAGCACCCTTTTTGTCCAGTCTCATGTTACCGAAGTGATGGAACTACATACCTTACTTAGTATGGTTACCCCCTTAAGCTGGCTGCTGCGGGTGCCTACCTTTAAGGAGAAGGCAAGGCTTCAGCCTCATAATGTAAATTACGGGCTGGTGGGCTATCCGGTGCTACAGACGGCTGATATCGTGCTGTATAAAGCCGAGGTGGTTCCAGTCGGTGAAGACCAGGTGCCTCATATAGAGCTAGCCAGGGAGATTGCTCGCCGCTTTAACAATCTATTTGGCAATACCTTCCCTGAGCCTGAAGCCAAGCTTACCTCATTTCCGTCAATACTCGGGCTGGATGGGAAAGAGAAGATGAGCAAGCAAGTGGGTAATGATATTGAATTAGCTCTTTCCGATGAGGAGACAATAGATCGGGTAATGCAAGCTGTCACCGACCCAGCACGCCGTTATCGGGATGACCCCGGGCACCCCGAGATATGCAATATTTATCGGCTTCACCAATATTTTAATCCATTACAATTGGACGAGATAGCCAAGCAGTGCCGCTCAGCTAAAATCGGCTGTGTTGATTGTAAGATGCTCCTGGCTCAGCAGATTAATTCTACTCTGAGACCCTTCCGGGAGCGGCGGGCAGCCTTAGCTAATAAACCCCAAGATATAACTGATGTTCTGGTTGATGGTGCCCATCGAGCCCGGGTTATTGCCCGGAAGACCCTTAAAGAGGCTAAGCAAAAGATGGGGCTTCTTTAGTTTTTATCTACCTCACCCCCTGTGTCCCCCTCTCCTTCAAAGGAGAGGGGGAAGATGTAAAAAAGAGGGGGCAAAGCCCCCTCTTAAACTCTCCTCATTATAGCTTCTAGACATTTGTTCAAGCTTTGTGAGTTTCCATCCATTTCTTAATTTTCCCAGTTTCCTGTTTTACCTTACCCTTGATAGGTTTTTTCCCATAACCCTTACCGCATCCACTCGTGGCAATTTTAGCTATATGCGACTTTCGAGCCATTTTATTAACCCCTCAATGCTATTTCAGCTATTCTGATATATACCACAATGATTACTGGGTACCAGGGGAGTCATAGAGGGGCGAAGCCCCTCTTAAAACAAATCTCCCCCTATCAATAAAGGTGTTTAAGAGGGCGATAGCCCTCTTAATTATTTTATTCCCCTTCCCCTTTCTAAGGGGAAGGGGATACAGGGGATGGGGTTAATAAATAATCTAAAGCCTATGCTTTCTTATGCTTGTTGACAAACCGCTTCATTCTGGATAGTGCTTCCTCAATGTCGGCCAACGAGGTGGCATAACAGCAACGGACATATCCCTCACCACACTCACCGAAGGCTGTACCGGGGACAACGGCTACCTTTTCCTCAGTGAGGAGCCTTTCGGCAAATTCCTCTGAGGTCATACCGGTGACCTTTATTGAGGGGAAGGCATAGAATGCCCCGTGGGGCTCAAAGCAGGATAGACCAATATCGTTTAGTCCCTTGACTATTACCAGGCGTCGCCGGTTATATTCCTCAACCATCTCAGCAGCGCTGGCTTCGCCGGCTCTTAGTGCCTCAATAGCCGCTACCTGTCCCATTATCGGGGCGCACAACATAGTATACTGGTGAATCTTGGTCATGGCGGCAATAATTTCCTGGTTAGCCGCGGCGTAGCCGATTCGCCAGCCAGTCATAGCATAAGCCTTGGAGAATCCACCCAGAAGAATAGTGTCCTCCTTTATCTCAGGCAGGGTGGCAAAGCAGGTATGCTCCACGCCGTAGACTAGCTTAGCGTAAATCTCATCAGAGATTACCAGTAGCCCGTGACGCCGGGCTAACTCGGCTATCTCGACCAGTTTATTTCTGGGCATTACGGCTCCGGTAGGGTTGGCGGGATAACCAATGAGAATGGCTTTAGTTTTATTAGTAACTCGTGCCTCAATATCAGCCGCCCTAATCTCAAAGTTATTTTTCTGATTGGTGGGTACCATAATTGGTATGCCTCCAGCCAGAGCCACACAGGGGTTATAGGAAACGTAACACGGGTCAGGCATAATAACCTCATCCCCGGGGTTAAGGATGGCTCTCATTAGCAGGTCTAATGCCTCACTAACCCCCACTGTAATCAAAAGTTCCCGGTCGGGGTCGTAAACTAGATTATAATTTTCCCTCAGGTATCGTGACAGTTCCTGACGCAGCTCGGGCATGCCTAAATTTGAGGTGTACATGGTGTAGCCCTTTTCCAGTGAGTAGATAGCTGCCTCACGAATATGCCACGGGGTGGCAAAGTCGGGCTCGCCAACGCCCAGTGAGATAACCCCCTCCATAGAGGCTAGGAGGTCGAAGAACCTCCTTATCCCTGAAGGGGATATCTGGTTTACTTTTTGTGAGGTAAGGTTACGATATCTCTGACTGCGGGATTTTGCTGACATAAAATTACCTTGGCCGGGGTTAGAGTGTTACTGGCTGCCGCTTAACCCCTTCCTTCCCCTCTAGAATTTCGCCGTCCTCTTTATATCGCTTAAGCATAAAGTGAGTAACTGTCCCCTCCACCCCCTCAATGGGGGCGAGCTTCTGGGATACGAAATTAGCTACTTCATGTATGTTTTTGCCGACGACTATAACCAGTAGGTCATAGGTCCCTGAGACCAGGTAGACAGTGCGAGCCTGGGGGAAGCGGTAGATGCGCTCGGCTATAGCGTCAAAGCCAACATCCCTCTGGGGAGTAATCTTGACCTCTATTAACGCCCATACCTGCTCCTCGCCCAGCTTTTCCCAGTTAATTATGGTCTTGTATTTCAGGATGGTTCGGTCTTCTTCCGCCTTCTTAATGAGCCGGGCAACTTCAGCATCGGGGGTGCCGGTCATAGTTGATATTTGTTTGGTGGTGGTTCGGGCATCATCCTCTAATATTTTAAGAATTTCTTTTATCATATTTAGCTCCTCACTAGTTCAATTAGCGACCATTGCTTTTCTAGTTCATTATAGCAGAGTCGGAACAGTTTGTTATCCCTGGTTCTGACCTGGAAATGTCTCTCCCCCGGCTCCTGCCACGCTCTCTCTATTGCCTCCACCTCATACTCTCTACCTTCCCACAGGAAAGACCGTGGTTGTTCGGCATAGGTATGACCTGAGTAGCAATTGACTTTAAGCTTATCCAACCTCGTCCTCTTTTTATCCCATCTCCTTCACCGGAGGAGAAATATAGAAAGGGGCTTGCCTAAAACCCCAAAGGAGTTACTAATTCCGGGAAGCATTCTCGGGCATATGTTCTGAGATTAAATAATGCCCATTTTTTCAAGAATTTTAAGTCCAGCTCTTGAGTGTAGATATCAAAAGTGTGTCCCAGTAGTTTAGCCTTCTCCCAATCAAGAGATGATGTTCTACATTCTAGTGAAAGTACTTTACTAACTATGTCAGGGTAGCTGGCACCAAATGAAGTGCCTTCCTCAAAAACAAGCTTAATTCTAGGCGCTGCCGAATCTATCTTTACATTAGTCTTGGCTTTGTTGAGAAAATCATCAAAGGTTAGTTTATCCTTGGCTAATTCGGTAGCGATGAAAAAATCAATTATTGAAGTTATTTCCTGGTTATATGAATTAACCCGTTTTTGGGCAATCTCGTAAAGGTAATCGGCGTGTTTCTTTATCTTATTTGGTTTAACCATCATTGATACCAGCAAACCATATTTATCTCTAAAGGTGTATCCCATAGCCGTTCCTTTTATGTAGGCATCCAGGCATATTAGTATTAACGGGAAGAATTCAGCTCGTAGCCCGCCGAACCTGACTAGTGCCATAAAGGATGGAAACCATCCCACGGCCTTTTTCAGGGCATCCTCCATAATAAATGCGGCTAAAGTCTTCGTCGGTTGGTAAGGCACCAGTTTTACCTCTCTTTAACCACTACTCAGAGTAATAACATTATTATAACGCATAATTACATAATTGAATATCACCGTCAACCTTGGGAAGGTCTAATTAGGCTGATTCCGTTTGCTTCCAGCCCCACTTTAGCTTTTTATTAGGTAACCCCACCCCTTTCAGACTAGCCTCATGTCTTTGCGAGGCACAAAGTGCCGGAGCAATCTCAACAGATAACACAGCTTTTTATTAGGTAACCTCACCCCCTTAATGCACCCTAAAAAATCTTTGATTTTTTAGGGAACCCGCTTAATCCCCCTCTCCTTAACAAGGAGAGGGGGAAGAGATTTTAGAGAGGGGGCAAAGCCCCCTCTCTTACCTTCATTCCCCCTTCCCTTAGTAAGGGAAGGGGGTCAGGGGGATAGGTTACAATATAAGAGAGGCTTCGCCTCTCTTTGACTCTCCTTTAGCTTTTTATGTCCAAATAGGTTTCAAGAAGAAATAACCCTACTGTGCTTGCTGCATTAACTGCTAGACGAGCGTGCCTTGACAATAATTGGGCAAATTCCTTTCCTCTACCGTGTGCGTCCCCATATTTTGTTCTTAAGACTCCAATTCCAGCAGCTATGTTTATCAAGCCTCCCAATATTCTTTTTGTTTCAGCTTTAGAATATTGGTCTGGGGCTAATTTCAATTCTCGTAATGTGGTCAAAACCAAAGGCTGTATGCTTTGGTCTCTAGGATATGGTTTTCCGAGGTCGTCAAGAATTGACTTTGCCACACTTTCCAATGTTGAACAAGCACTGGTAATAGCACCCCCAGGGTCGGAGTCAACGGATGAAACTGCCCTTTCAAAATCAGCTTTTACATTGGGCAGTGATAAATATATTGCCTTCTCTGCAAACGATTCGATAACTGGTGCTGTGCCTCCAGCTTCTATTAGGTGATATGCCGCCCCTATTTTAGTAAGTTCGAACCCATCGTATTGAAGATACTTATTTAGGTAGTTGACCACATTCTCTAGTTTATCCTCACGATTTATATAATCCCGAGGGTCTAGTAGTCTTTCAGTGATGCGAATTATCTGTTTAAAACTATTCTCTTCGTGATTAATCTGATTCAGGAAATCTTGGGTGAAAGGGACTCTTGAGCCCTCAAGAGAGTTAATATCATAGCCGAGGCTTCTAAAGAACCTTACAATCTCGTAACCAGTAAGGTATATACCTATAGAAGGTGCACTACTGGACCCTGAACCACCTGTAATGCATTCTGCTAGTGCATCAATGTACTGTGGTGAAAATTTCCGCTCAGCTTCCATCTGTAATCATTTCTCATATTTCATATTTGCGGCTTCCTCTTATGCCACTCAGTTGCTTGCTGGTAGGCGTGGGCGATTTTGAGGATGGTCTCTTCAGAGAAGGGCTTGCCGATAATCTGCATCCCTATCGGCAGCCCGTCGGCAAAGCCAGCCGGGATGGAGATAGCCGGCAGTCCGGCGATATTTATGGGCAGGGTGCAGACATCACTCAGATACATCTGGAGCGGGTCGTCTATCTTCTCCCCGATTTTGAAGGGGACGGTGGGTGAGGTTGGGGTTATCAGGGCGTCAAATTTATCAAAGGCTTGGTCAAACTCCCGCCGTATCAGGGTGCGGACCTTCTGGGCTTTGAGGTACCAGGCATCATAGTAGCCGGCGGACAGGGCATAGGTTCCCAGCATAATGCGCCTTTTTACCTCAGCGCCAAAGCCATACTGGCGGGTCTTTTCCATAGCCTCCCACATACTGTCGGTGTCTGAATAGGAGAAGCCATACTTTACCCCATCGTAGCGAGCCAGGTTAGCTGAAGCCTCTGAGGGGGCAATAATATAGTATGCGGCCAGGGCATAGGGGGTGTGGGGCAGTGATACCTCGTAATCTATAGTTGCCCCCAGTTTCTCAAGCTCGCCGATAGCAGCTTTTATGGCTATTGTCACCTCTTGCTGCATTCCTTCAACAAAATACTCCTGGGGGATGCCGAGGCGAAGCCCGTTAAGGTCGGTATTAAGACACTGGGTATAATCAGGCGTAGGGTAAGGAACTGACGTAGAATCTCTGGCGTCGTAGCCAGCGATAACATTTAACACCAGGGCACAATCGGCAACATCCTGGGTCAGCGGTCCAATCTGGTCAAGGGAGCTGGCAAAGGCAACCAGACCATAGCGACTTACCCTGCCGTAGGTAGGTTTTAAGCCGGTAACGCTGCAGAAGCCAGCCGGCTGGCGAATACTCCCCCCGGTATCTGAGCCTAAGGCGTAGATGGCTTCACCAGCGGCGACAGCCACCGCTGAGCCGCCACTACTTCCCCCGGGGACGCGAGATAAGTCCCAGGGGTTATGGGTAGGGAAGAAGGCAGAGTGCTCGGTAGATGAACCCATAGCAAATTCATCCATATTTGCCTTGCCGACAACTACTACGCCACAGCCGTTTAGTTTTTCTACCACCATGGCATCATAAGGTGGCACAAAGTTGGCTAACATCCGTGATGAGCAGGTGGTTGGTATCCCTTTAGTGCACATGTTGTCCTTGATTACCGCCGGGATACCGGTCAGGGGATGGGCATTACCACTAGCCATAAGCTCATCAGCCTTTCGGGCTTGAGATAGGGCTAGCTCATCGGTAATGGTAACCAGGGCGTGAAGCTCTGGCTCTACTTGGTGGATACGCTCCAGGCAAGCTTGGGTTAATTCAACCGAGGACAGTTGCCTGGTCTTGAGCAGCCTGTATGCCTCGTGAATTGTTAGTGGATTAATTATTAACCTCACCCCCTTTAGGGTTTTATTAGGTAACCCCATCCCTCTTTATCCCCCTTCCCCTTGATAGGGGAAGGGGGGAAGATAAGTTCTTAAAGGGGCGAAGCCCCTTCATCCTTTCCTTAAATAACTTTTATGGTTTAGTTTTTGCTCTTGTCTTATTCCAGCACGGCTTTTACCCTGAAGAAGTCTGCCTCTCTTCGGGGGGCATTGGCTAGAATCTGGCTCTGGGGTAGGGAGGGGGTTACCTCCTCATCGCTCCTCATTACATTCTGGAGAGGAATAGCCTGGGCGGTGGGTGGGATGTCAGTGGTATCTACCTGCTGTAGTACCTCAAAATTCTCCAGGATATTAGATAATTGCTCGCTGAGCAGGTTCACCTCAGCCTCGGTCAAGCCCAATCGAGCCAGGAGGGCAATGTGTAACACTTCTTCACGGGATAGCTTCATTGTCGGCTAATTATAGCACCTGTATCTGAGTATCGGCAACAGGGGTACTCTTGCTATAATAGAGTGATGAAGAAAATACCTATCAGGCTCATGTTGACCTTTTCTGCCACTTTGGTGGAGGAGATAGCCATAGTATTAATTGTGCTTCTGGTTTTGCCCAGGTTTGGGATTCATATACCCCGGCCTGGCTTTATTGGGATGATAGTCGGATTGGCTGTCTGGGGTGTTGTCTCCTACCGATTTGCCAGCCGGGCCCTGAGGAAAAAGCCGATGGTTGGTTCGACTACTATGGTTGGCAGTCGGGGTAAGGTAGTAAGCCCGTTAGTCCCCGGGGGTGTCATCAAGATTGGGGATGAGCTTTGGGAGGCTAAATCAGCCGGTCGGAAGATAAACACCGGTGAGGAAGTTATTGTGGTCGGGCAGGATAAGCTTAAGCTCGTGGTGCGTAAGAGTAGCGCCGGTGATTTAAAGGAGACTGAATGATACATATTGACGGGTCTCAGAAATCGGGGAGTGGCACCATAGTTCGTTTTGCCGTGGGCTTAGCCACTCTGCTGGGCGAAGAGCTCCATCTTATCAATATCCGTGCCAAAAGGGAAAAACCGGGATTAAGACCTCAGCATCTTAAATCAATACAGGCATTGCAGCAGATATGCCACGGCACTCTGAGTGGCGGTGAAATTGGTTCCAGTGAGATAAGGTTTAAACCCGGAGGCGGGGTTAAGGGTGGCTACTATGAATGGGATATAGGCACCGCCGGGTCTACCACCTTGCTGGCGATGACCCTGTTGCCGGCTGCCTGTTTCGCCACTGGGGCTATGAGCTTCAAAATATCTGGGGGATTATTTCAAGACTTTGCCCCTTCTGCCTACCATATGCAGTATGTCTTCTTCCCGGTGCTAAGCCAGATGGGCATAAATGCCAGACTTAGTATTATTCGTCCCGGCTATGTCCCCCGGGGTGGTGGCGTTGTCGAGGTGACGGTGGAACCGGTAACCGGCAAAATAAAGCCAATCAGTTTGCTTAGCCGAGGGGATGTGGTTGGGATTGAGGGGGTTGCCCTTGCCTCTCATCTTAAGGAGAGGCGGGTGAGTGAGCGAATGATTGAGAAATGTAACCAGGTGCTTAAATCAAACGGATACCGGGCACAGATAGAGGTTATCTATGATACCCTGGCCCTTCAGCGGGGGGCGGCTCTTACCATATATGCTAAAACTAGCTCGGGAAGTATCATTGGTGCCGATATGGCTGGCGAGCCACGGCGAACCTCAGAAGACATTGCCCGATATGTAGCTAAAAGTCTGGTGGAAGACCTGGCGACCGGGGCTACCGTTGACCGCCATTTAGCCGACCAGCTTATTTTTTACGCTGCTCTGGCTGACGGGGTTAGTCAGTATAGGATACCAGGGCTAACCGAGCATGTGGAGACCAATTTATGGCTTGTGGAGACTATGCTCGGCGTCAAGACCGAGGTTAACCGGAATCTGGTGAGAATTCAGGGCATAGGCTACTATAAAAAGTGACCTTGCCATTTACTTTCCTTGCATTCTGGCTTGTTTTGCTTTAAAATAGTTTTGGCACTCTGGGGTTGAGAGTGCTAAAACTATTTTCCGTGATGAATAGGAGGGTCTTTGCTTTATGCCTGTCTACGAATATAAGTGTAACAATTGCCATTACCGATTTGAGTTGAAGCAAAGCTTCAATGATAACTCAAATGATGACTCAATAGTTACCTGTCCGAAGTGCGGCGGTAAGGCTAATCGTGTCTTCTCACCGGTACCTATAATTTTCAAGGGGTCGGGCTTCTACACCACCGATGCCAAACGGGCTAAAGATAAAACTTCTAAGCCCGAGGTTGAGCCAGATTCTTCCAGGGAGTAATTAAGTGGTTAAGGAGAGAGTTTATGGGGGCAAAAGGCTACTATAAAATCCTCGGTGTTAGCCAGGATGCCGACGAAAAAACGATTAAGAAGGCATACCGAAAGTTAGCCATGAAATATCACCCCGACCGTAACCCGGGGAAAGAGAAGGAAGCCAACGAAAAGTTTAAGGAAATAAATGAGGCTTACGCCGTTCTTGGTGACCCGGAAAAGAGAAGGCAATATGACCAGTTTGGCACTGTGGGCAACATTGGTGATATCTTCAGCAGTCCGTTTACCCGCCCCGATTTTGAAGACGTCCTGAGGCGCTTTGGTAAGGCTGGTCTCCGATTTGACTTCCTGGATGATATCTTTGGTGACTCCCTGCGGGGTAAAAGTTTCTCCTTCAAGATATACAGCCGGGGCTCTGGCGGTCCGGGGGGAACGAGATTTGAAGTCCCCAGGGGGATTAACCTGGAGGAGATATTCGCTCAGGCTCAGCCTCCCCGCCAGGATGTTCGCTACGAAATAACCATCACCGGGGAACAGGCAGCTCGGGGGCTGGAAAAAGACCTGAAACGCAGGGGCAAAACACTACGAGTGAAAATCCCGCCCGGGGTAAAAAGCGGCTCCAAGGTAAGACTGCGGAATGCCCGCCAAATAACTGACGGTCAGCCGGGAGATATTATGATTTTAGTTAACGTCAAGTAGAAGGCAGGATTAGCATGTCTCAGGAGCTCGGGAAGATAGAAAAGCCACCGGCTGAGGAATTTAAGAAGGGCAGAAAATTATATTTTGTGCCCCTTATTTACTGCGAGAAGGAGCCTCAAGCTGAGTATCTGGAGAAATTTAATAGGTATTGGGACCAGGTTGAAGACCAGATGAGCGGTTTGGAGCTGAAGCTGGGTAAGGTTGATAAAATATACCACGAGTTAATCTTGGTAGGTGGTGGAGATGGGGTCAAATTGATAAAAGACCTGAATGATAGGAGCTGTCAAATTGTTGAAAACAGGTTAAGCAAGGGGACACAGCTTGAAGCCACCGAAGAAGCCGAGTTACTGACCGAATTCATGGATTGGAGCCGGTGTCTGGTGATAGGTCTGCAGAATCAAAGCGTATTGACCAAGGTCTATGAATATTACACCGAAGCCAGCACAAAGAGGAATGAACATATCGCCAAACAGATAGACGAAACGCTGAAAGAAGACGAGGTCGGGGTATTGTTTATGAGGGAGAGCCACCAGATTCAATTTCCCCCGGATATAAAGGTATTTTATATCATTCCTCCTGCTCTGGATGAGATTAAGCGCTGGCTCAGAGACCGCGAGGCTAAATCACAAGAAGAATAGCCCGTGCCTATCTGGATATAAAAGGCGCTAGCTTGGTCAAGCTAGCGCCTATAAAATTCCTGGTGGAGACGGGGGAGCTGATTTCGGCTTGGCAGCAACTTCTGATTTCACATTGCACTTAAAGATGGAGTGTTATCCTGCTGGTGATACGATATTATAGAAAGTAAAAACCCAGCGCTTCTAATTCTCAGAAACACCCGTCTAAGTGTATACCCCTAATTTTGTCAGTCTTTCCCCAACACTGTCTAAGTCTAACTCTTTAAGCTTCTCTATTTTGGGTAAACCTGTTCTTGTGTCAAACCCTCGTTCTTGGTAGTACTCGTCTAGGCATTCGTCAAGGTAATCCGCACATCTCATGCCTTTCCCAATTCCTGATGGACAAGGCTCATCCATCCAACGTCCATGCAAGGTATCATCCTTCCGAGACAGCCCAAGCTGCGCATTATAGGCCTTTTCCAGGCAAACAATTCTTTCCGCACATTTCATCAATTCTTCCGGACTCATTTTTATACCGGTAACTGCGGAAAAAATTGACGCATAATCGGGCATATGCACGGCCCTTTTAGGGTTTTTCTTGAGGGAGAGAGAAATGACATTGAAGGCGCAAATACCCAGGGAATTAACCATTGCTGTCAGGTCTTCATGATACTTTACTCCCTTGCCTTTGTACCTTGTTGAAGTTGGAATACCAACATCTGGAACTCCGAAAATTCTTTGCGATACGTCTTCCCTGTGTTGTTTGTCGATCTGACCGTGGGCTTTTAGGTGGTCAGCACCTCTGGTTGATATGGAATAGGCCAAAGCCCAGTGAGGAAAACCTCGGACATCTTCGACTTCAGTCATACCTTTTGAGTGACAGACGTATTTCTCAGCCCCCCTAGCTAGTTTCCTAGCGGCGGCCACTGTTCCATCAGCAAGCAAACTGCCAATGCCACGCCTGAACGCCAGCTTCTTAACCGTATCTTCGATAACGTTCACGTCTCCCCACTCATAGCTTACACCATCAGTGTCATTCTCGGTTATGATACCCCGTTGCCATAGCTCCATTAGCAGGCCTATTCCTGTACCCGTCTCAGTACTATCCAATCCATAGCGGTTGACCAGATTTTGGAAATGGAGGATAGCCTCTAAATTGTTGACGCCGAGGTGAATGCCCATAGAGTTGATAACTATGTATTCGGGTTTTGCCCCGGCTTCACCTGCGTAAGGCCCGTCCCTAATCTCCCACCAGTGGCAGCAATTGAGAGGACAGTTCACACTACAGGATATATTCCTAACCACATACTTATCTAAGAGCTTGTCCGCGCTTATGTCTTCCATTTTGTCAAAAATGACATCTTGATAGTTTCTTACTGAGTGGCAACCAAGTGCGTTGTAGAGTGTGAGCAAGCTGGTCGTGCCATATCGGGAAAAAGCTGCTATTCCTTGGGAAATATTGGGGTCAAGACTGTTTCTTAGCTCCTCAGCAATATGAAAGAGGACTTTAGGTTTAGCTACCCGGATGCCTTTTGAACCACGGACGACCACAGCCTTCAAATTCTTGGCACCCATGACACATCCAGCCCCTGTTTTGGCGGCAGCTCGGTAGCGGTCAAACATGATAGTGGCAAATCGTACCATATTCTCACCAGCTTGACCTATGGCAGCCACACAAACATTACGCCCTAACTCCTTCTTTAGAATGCTATCTGTTTCGTAGACATCGTGTCCCCATAGCTTACTGGCATCCTTAATCACCGCTTCATCGTCATCAATCAAGAGATAAACGGGACTTTCCGCTCTTCCATGGATAACAATGTGATCGTAGCCGGCGTATTTTAGCATGCAATTCCACAAGCCCCCGGCATTGGCATCTCCGAAGATTCCGGTCAGAGGTGACTTAGTGGTAACATGTGTTCTGCTTCCTAGAGGGAGGATTGTTCCAGCTAACGGTCCAACCCCAAAGATGAGCCTGTTTTCAGGACTCAGAGGCTCCACTTCCGGGCCAACTTCGTTCCACAGAATCCAGTCATTGACTCCGCTACCACCAAGGAATTTAGTTCTCCATTCAAGGGGTAGCGCTTGTCTAGTTATCTTCGACTTGGTCAAATCGACTCTTAGAATCTTTCCCGCCCAACCATAGCTCATATTGCTCCTCCAGACTTGCTGGCTGAAATAACTGCCCTTTCGAAGTAGATATCCGCTGGCTTAGCATATTTCAGAGCGCCTGTGGTACAGACCTTAACGCAGGCAGGCTCTCCTTGGCAAAGGTCACATTTGAAGACATTTCCAGAAGGGGTAACCTTGATCATACCAAAGGGGCAGGCATCAGCGCAGGCCCGGCAACCTGTACAGAGTTCAGCTATGATGACAACAGCGCCTGTCTCAGCATCTCTTACTATGGCATCTACCGGGCATGCGTTGAGGCACCAAGGATTTGTGCATTGCCTACATATTTCGGGGACGAACAAACCACGCTCGTTGAAGGCAACTACTGTTAGCCTTGCCAGCGAAGGGTTGCATTCACCAAAATGGTGGAAGGAACACGCTATCTCGCAGCTTTTGCAACCACTACATTTTGCATAATCACAAACTAGAACCTTATTCAATGTCTGGCTGCTCTGCCTCTCCTTCTTATTACGCAATTTTATCACTTCGTCTGAGGACGTGCAATGGCTGGTATGAGAGTAAGTTAAATGTGAACTTGATATTCAAAGTACTCACCTTATGAGGCTCACGATACTACTAGGGCAGAGGTATCCTCACCAACGTCCCGTCCTTTGCTCCTGTCGGCTAAGCAGAGCGAGGCTTTTATTCGAAGTTTCGCCAAGGAAAAACCAATCTACATCATCACCAAACCCCATTCAAATATAAAAGACGCTAGCCTCCAGGCTAGCGTCTGTAAAATTCTTGGTGGAGACGGGGGAGAGTTGAACTCCCCGTCCAAGAGGAGCTACCCAGAATATGCTACAAGCTTAGTCAGCTCTTTTATCTTGCCTGGCTAGCCTCTGCTGACCGAGTTTAGCTAAGCCAGTCGATAACTCTTTCACCACCCTTATCGACATTGGGGTGATGGCACCTCAACTTTT
>DAOUFA010000122.1:0-6428 GCA_034430355.1 Dehalococcoidales bacterium | reverse complement strand
CGATAGCCAGCCAGCGGTATCTCCAGGCCACCCAGCATCCAGGCCAACAGCGCTTTCTGAAGGTGCAGCCTGTTCTCAGCCTGGTCAAAGACTACTGAGGGTGGACTGTCTAAGATGCCCTCAGCCACCTCCTCGCCCCGATGGGCTGGCAAGGGGTGCATCAATATGGCATCCTCCTTAGCTAAAGACAGAAGTTCACTATTCACCTGGTAGCTGGCAAACGTCTGGCGTCGCCGGTCAGCCTCAGCCTCCTGCCCCATACTCGTCCACACATCAGTATAAACCACGTCAGCCCCGCTAACTGCCAGTCGTGGCTCCTCAGTGCCGAATATTTCAGCCCCACTATCCAAAGCATAGCCCTGAGCCAGATGCAATATCCTCTCCTGAACCCTGTAGCCAGGCGGAGAAGCAATCCTGAAATTCATCCCCGTAAGCGAAGCCGCTAACAGAAGACTATGAGCTACATTATTGCCATCACCAACAAAGGCTAAGGTCAAGCCATTTAGCTCCCCCTTCTTCTCATAAATAGTAAACAGGTCAGCCAAAGCCTGGCACGGATGTTCCCAATCAGACAAAGCATTTATCACCGGCACAGCCGAATAGTTAGCCAGAACCTCCAGAGTTTGGTGAGAAAAGGTGCGGGCAGCAATAGCATCTACATACCGGCTGAGCACACGGGCTACATCTGAAACTGACTCACGCTCCCCCAGACCAACCTCAGCTGGAGACAGATAAATGGCTTCCCCACCTAGCTGGCGCATGGCTACTTCAAAGCTAACCCGAGTCCGCAGTGATGGCTTCTCAAACATAAGGGCTAATGTCTTGCCACTAAGTACAGACACCCAGCCCCCGGCTTTCATATCCACAGCATCTGAAATAAGTGAGCTAATATCCTCACTGCTGAGGTCAGATACCGAAAGCAAGTCCTTACCCTCCAAATTAACCTCCTTTGTAGTCCACAGTATATCACGAATAGATGACTGTTAAGTAGGGGTAATTAATAACTAATTCTTTAGTCTTGACAAAATGGGGGAAATTATTAAATTATCTGATACCCGACAAAAAAGGGGAAGCAAATGAGCATGAACCAAAAAAAGAAGAAGTATTTTTGGATACCAACTCAAGGCATGGGAAGTATAGTATTTTGGGTTTGGGCAATCTCAGGCGTGTTTTGGTGGTTCTCTAATCCGGCACTGCCTAAGCTACCCTTTGAATTACCATTTAAAATCCCAATATATCCCATGATTCCCCTACCGTTCTGGGTCAGCATAGGAATAGGGATAGCCTCACTCATAGTTATGATAGTACTGGACCAGCTTCCCCATAGAACCCATAAGCAGCACGATAAGCATCCTTCCCAGATTAGCAAAGTAATAACTACAGGATTCTACTCCAAAATAAGACATCCAACATACCTCGGGGCTATTCAATTCAACTTTGGTATAGTAATTGCTTTTAGAAGTCTGTGGATGCTGCTCCCGGCAATTCTGCTGTCGCTAATGTTCTACTTCGCTGCCAGACAAGAAGAAAAGTATCTAATCGACAAATTCGGAGATGAATACATACAATATAAGGCTAGAACCGGCATGTTTTTACCCAAAATTTGAAGGCTTTTAAAGAAATTACACAGAGCCTACTAGAGTGTAACCCCTTAATCATTTACAATAGAAGACCGAAAAATCGTAACCCAAATAGAAGCATTGACAATATTCCCGTTTCGTGATACTCTAGCTTAAGTTGACCAATTTAATCAACAATTTCAAGAAGACTCAAGAACTCAATGAAGCTTTCTACTAAGGGACGATACGGAACCAGAACACTTTTAGACTTAGCCCTTCACTGGGGTGAGGGATTAGTACCATTAAAAGACATCGCCCAAAGGCAGGAGATTCCACTGCCATACCTCGAGCATTTAATCGCCCCTCTTATCGCCGGAGGACTGATAAGGAGCACCCGTGGACCTCAAGGTGGTGTCTCACTACTAAAACATCCTGAGCAGATTAAGCTCAGTGAGGTCATTCAACTTCTTGAGGGCTCAATTGCTCCCGTGAAATGCGTCGATAATCCTGATGCATATCCTCGTTCTGACCTTTGTGCCACCCGCGACATCTGGGATGAGGTAAGAAAAGCCGTAGACGGGGTTTTGGAGTCCACAACCTTGCAGGACCTGGTTGAGCGTCAAAGGCAAAAATGGAACTTGAATCAGTGGCAAGACCATAGAAAAAACAATGTACCAAAGAAGGGGTGGTGATAACTTATGACCAAAAAGAGCCTGAAAAACTTAATGATGCTGGTGCTCTCGGTATCACTGGTTATCGGAGCCGTGTTAGCCGGTGGTTGCGTTGGCAAAGAAGTCGAACCCCCACCTCCGGAAACACCACCCCCGATAAATGAACCTGAGCCTCCACCCCAGGAGCCAACACCCCAGATAATTGGAGATATTACCCCACAGGAGGCGTTTACCCTAATACAGGATGACCATGATAACCCCGATTTGGTCATTATTGATGTCCGAACCCCGGAAGAGTTCGCCGAGGAGCATATAGAAGATGCTATCAATTTAGATTACTACTCTGAAACTTTTCAGGATGAGCTTGATACGCTAGACAGGGACACGACCTATCTCATCTATTGCCGAAGCGGAGTTCGCAGTGCAGATGCTTTAGATATCATGGCGGGGCTCGATTTCAGGGAAGCCTACAATATGACGGGTGGGATTATTCAATGGGTGGAAGAAGAATTACCAACCATTCAGGAAACGCCACCCCAGATAATTGAAGATATTACCCCACAGGAGGCATTTGCCTTAATACAGGATAACCAGGATAACCCCGACTTCATCATTATTGATGTCCGAACCCCGGAAGAGTTCGCCGAGGAGCATATAGAAGATGCTATCAATTTAGATTACTACTCTGAAACTTTTCAGGATGAGCTTAGCCAGCTAGATAAGAACGAAACCTATCTCATTTATTGCCGAAGTGGAGGTCGAAGCGGAAACGCTTTGGATATCATGGCGGGGCTTGATTTCGGGGAAGCCTACAATATGACGGGTGGGATTATTCAATGGGTGGAAGAAGAATTACCAACCATTCAGGGAACACCACCCCAGATTAGTGAAAGTATCACCTCACAGGGGGCGTTTGCCCTAATACAGGATAACCAGGATAATCCCGATTTTGTCATTATTGATGTCCGAACCCCGGAAAATTTCGCCCAGGAGCATATAGAAGATGCTATCAACATAGATTACCGTTCTGAAAACTTCAGGGATGAGCTTAGCCAGCTGGATAAGGACAAAACCTACCTCATTTATTATACTTGCGCCTGTGGAGGTATCGACAGCAAAACTTTAGATGTAATGGCGGAGCTCAATTTCAGCGAAGTCTACAAGATTTCGGGCGGGTTAAATAAGTGGAAGGCAGACGGATTCCCCACCGTAGAGTAGAATAGAATCTCAGGGAAGACCTTAGCCGGCTGGCAGCTTAGCTGATAGTCTGACCTATCCCCCATCCTCCCCACTCTGCTATAATAAGACTATGAAAAAGCCGCTTCTGGTGCTGTTTGACGGCAATGCCCTCGTCCATCGCGCCTTCCACGCCCTGCCACCGCTCACAGTGAGCAAGACCGGAGAAATGGTAAGTGCCGTCTACGGCTTTGCCCTTATACTGCTGAAGGCAATAAGCGAGCTAAAACCCACCCACTGTGCCATCGCCTTTGATAAGAAGGCACCTACCTTCAGACACCAGATGTTTGACCAGTATAAGGCACAGCGCCCCCCAACCCCTGACGAACTGGTCAACCAACTAGGCAGGGTAAGACAGTTGGTGGCAGCCTTCAGTATCCCTATCTTTGAACTTGATGACTATGAGGCAGATGATGTCCTGGGCACACTTAGCCAGCAGGCCAGCCACCAGGGTATTGATTCCATAATTGTTACCGGCGATGCCGATGCTATGCAACTGGTGTCACCTAAAGTAAAGGTATTTACCCCCAGGCGAGCCTTTGGCGATACTATGCTCTATGATGAAGCCGCCGTAAGCCAAAAATATGGCATCAAACCTCAGTACATTGCCGACCTCAAAGGACTAAAGGGCGACCCCTCGGATAACATCCCCGGCGTCCCCGGCGTCGGTGAGAAAACAGCCGTCAGGCTCATCCAGCAATTTGGCACTATAGAGGAAATCTATGCCCATATAGACGAGGTGCCCCCCCCCAAGCTCCAGGCGCTATTACGGGAAAATGAAGCCGTGGCCCGCCAGAGCAAGGAGCTGGCTACTATCGTTACCCAGACGCCAGTCACCCTTAACCTGGATGACTGCCAGGTTAGCCATTATGACCGCCATCAGGTAGCTGAGCTTTTCCGTGAGCTGGAGTTTGCTAGCCTGCTACCTAAATTACCCGAAGTGGAAGCACCCCAAAGCCCCCTTCAGGTTAAAATTAAGCCCCCACCCCAAAAAGATTATCACATTGTAAATACCACTTCAGCCTTTGATGAGCTACTAAACCGCCTGTCAGCAGCTAAGTCCTTTGCCTTTGACCTAGAGACAACAAGCCTAAATGTTATGTTAGCCCAACTGGTAGGCATATCTCTATCGCCAGCCCCGGGCGAGGCTTACTACATCCCCGTCGGTCATGTCGGCTGGGGAGAGGTGGAACAACTGCCCCTCGACCAGGTCATCAACGGGCTTAAGCCTCGGTTAGAAGATACGACCTTAGCCAAGCTTGCCCACAACGGCAAGTATGATATGACGGTGCTGGCTGAGTATGGGATAAACGTCAATAACCTGACCTTTGACACTATGCTGGCTGCCTACCTCCTGGGCGAAAAACCCTTAGGCCTGAAAGCCCTCGCCTTCAGCAAGCTAGATATTGAAATGACGCCCATTTCGGCTCTTATCGGCTCGGGGGCTAAGCAGCTTTCTATGTCACAGGTAGAGGTAAAACAGGCTGCTGATTACGCCTGCGCTGATGCTGACATCACCGGACAACTGGCTGAATTACTAAGCCCCGAGCTTCACCAGCAGGGGCTGTGGCAGCTGTTCTCCGAGGTTGAGATGCCGCTGGTGCCGGTGCTGGTCATTATGGAGAGGAACGGTGTCGCCCTGGATATAGAGCTAATGAGGCAGATGTCTCATCGCCTCGGTGAGCAGTTACTCAAGCTGGAGACAGAAATATATGACAGTGTCGGTCACCACTTTAATATAAACTCACCCCAGCAACTAAGCTTCATCCTGTTTGAGGAGCTGAAACTGCCGCCAGCCCGCAAAACTAAGGGTGGTTATTCCACCGGGGCTTCAGTACTGGAGGAACTGCGTGGCGTCCACCCCTTAATAGAATTTATTTTAGACTACCGCCAGCTTGCCAAGCTCAAGTCAACCTATATTGACGCCCTACCCGGCTTAATAAACCCCAAAACCGGTCGGGTGCATACCAGCTTTAATCAGACCCGGACAGCCACCGGTCGGCTTTCCTCCAGCGAGCCTAATCTGCAAAACATCCCGGTCCGAGGTGAAGTGGGAAGGGAGGTCAGGCAAGCCTTTATTGCTCCAGCCGGGTCTCGCCTCTTAGCCGGAGACTATTCGCAGATTGACCTCCGTTCCCTTGCCCACCTATCTCAGGACTCAAACCTGGTAAACGCCTTCCGTCGGGATGAGGATATTCACACCGCCACCGCCGCCCAGCTCTTCAGCGTGGCTGCTCCACAAGTAACCCCGGATATGCGCCGCCTGGCCAAGACAGTTAATTTCGGCGTTATCTATGGTATGAGTGATTACGGGCTGGAGCAGGCAACCGAACTATCACGGGAAGAGGCAGCCCAATTCATTACCTCATACTTTGAAAAATACCCCGAGGTAAAGCAGTACCTTGAGTCGACCAAACAGCAGGCAAGGGAATCAGGCTATGTCCAAACGCTACTGGGCAGAAAACGCTTTATCCCTGAAATCAACTCCCCCAACCGACAGGTCAGGGAAGCTGCTGAGCGCATGGCAATAAATATGCCGGTGCAGGGGACATCAGCCGACATCATAAAGGTGGCGATGATTAACCTGTACCGGGAGATGGACCAGCGCCAGCTGAAAAGCAAGCTCCTGCTTCAGGTGCACGATGAGCTTGTCTTTGAAGTGCCCGAGGAGGAACTGAAAACAATGCGCCAACTGGTGCCACAGGTAATGTCTACGGCTTTAGAGCTTAATGTCCCGCTGAAAGTGGACATCAAGACCGGCAACAACTGGGGGGAGATGGAATAGTGTCTTGGCAACCTATCCCCCTAACCCCCTTCCCTTACTAAGGGAAGGGGGAATCTAAGTAAGAGAGGGGCTACGCCCCTCTCTAAAATCTCTTCCCCCGTGATAGGAATATATATCCGTATTACGGAGAGTCAAAGGGAGGCTCCGCCTCCCTTATATAACCAATTCCCCCTCCCT
>DAOUFA010000121.1:0-5319 GCA_034430355.1 Dehalococcoidales bacterium | reverse complement strand
CTTTATGATGATGTATTGCCAACGGTGAAGGCATTAAAGCAGAGAGGCTTGATTTTAGGCTTGATTTCCAATTTCTACCTGGGTAGAGCTGGTCTGGACCCCCGCCTGGACTTTGTGGTTACCGCTAAGGAAGCCGGGGCGGGTAAGCCCGAGCCGCCTATTTTTCGGCTGGCATTAGAGCGAGCCGGGGTAAACGCTTCCGAAGCAGTCTATGTTGGTGACCAGTATCAAACAGATGTAGTTGGTGCCAGAGGGGTAGGTATTGCCCCAATACTTATTGACCGCTATGATTTAATGCCTGAGGTCAGCGACTGCCCCCGAATTCATAGCTTGACCGAGGTGGCTCAATACCTCTAGTGGTTAAATCCCATCCCCCCTTAAGACTTTTGCCTGCTTGGCTAATAGGGCATCATCAACTTTGATGTCTCTTATTTTCTCGTAGACCTTGCGGAAATGAAACCCCTGAGCGGCAAGGGTTATGGCTAAACCGAGACGCCGAGGATATTTTATCAGGGTGGAGAGAAATAGCTTCCAGTAATACACCCTGAACTTGTCCTTAATACCCAGGATAAACACCGATTTAAAGAGTCCCTTGATAATGTAAGCCTCAAGTTTAAGTTTGGAACCCGCCTTTTCATTAGGCTTATATTCCTTGAAGAACGTTTGAATCCGCTCGTAAAACTGCTTGGGGGCATAGATTGTACGCAGGATTTGCTTATAGCCATTAACCAGCACTTCGAAGTTCATTTTTGGAATGAGGTTGGTGGTGCCATCGGTGTTATCACCGGTAGCATCCGGCAATATGCGGTTCTCCTTTTCCAGGCGATGCCATAGCCTTGTTTCGGCTGGGGCGTTGAGCAGACCGACCATACAGGTAACAATTCCACTACTTTGAATAAAATTGATTTGGCTGTTAAAGATTGAAATTGGGTCGCTGTCAAAACCGACGATAAATCCCCCCATTACCTCAAAGCCGTAGTTCTGGAGCTTCTTAACTGAAGCTACTAAATCACGATTCCTGTTGGTGAACTTATTGCACTCAATTAGACTTTCTTCATTTGGGCTTTCAATACCAACGAATACATTGTTAAAGCCGGCGTCGGACATTAATCGCATTAACTCTTCATCATCAGCTAGGTTTATCGATGCTTCGGTGAGAAACCTGAATGGGTATTCTTTCTCTTTCATCCACTGAATCATTGCCGGCAGGATATCCGCCTTTAGCTTTTTCTTGTTACCGATGAAATTATCATCAACAATAAACACACTGCCCCGGTAACCCTCGTTATATAACGCATCTAGCTCGGCTAGCATCTGTTCTCTACTCTTGGTTCGTGGCTTATGTCCATCTAGGACGACAATATCACAAAACTCGCAGTTGTAAGGGCAGCCACGAGAATACTGAATGGTGATTGAGGCGTATTTGTTCAAGTCAATGAGCGACCATAGCGGGATGGGGGTTTGGGTTATATCCGGGTGCTGGTCAGTTTGGTAGATGTGTTTGGGGCATCCCTTCTCCAGGTCTTCCAGGAAGGGGGGAAGGGTAATTTCAGCTTCGTTGAGTATAACATGGTCTATATCGTCAAAATCGAATAATTTGTAGCCGGTGCTAAAAAGGGGACCACCGGCGACAACCTTAGCATTGAGTTTCTTACATCGGTTAATAACTTCCCTGGCTGATTTTTTTTGCACAACCATGGCACTGATAAACACATAATCAGCCCATTTGATGTCTTTATCGGTTAGCCTGGTTATATTCATATCTATAACCTTTTTCTCCCACTCCTTAGGGAGCATGGCGGCTACAGTTACTACACCTAGAGGAGGATTTAATGCTTTTCTGGGGCTGAATTTCAAAGCGTATTTAAAGCTCCAGAAAGTGTCTGGATACTGAGGATAGACCAAAAGTATTTTCAAATTAGACTCCTTCTAATGCAATTTTTCACAAAATTAAATTATTATATCACTTTTGCTTCCAAAGGTAAATATTATATCACCTTTGTCAAGAAATTTCTTGCCAGATGGCTAAATTGTCAGGGGGTTATCTACAATCTCTTGCCCTAGGGTTAAAGGTGGAAATTTCCGGGGTCTTAACCCTGGGTCTCCCTGTCTATGGTAATCTCTGTCCCCGAGGCTACCTGCCTGAGCACCCCGGCGTCGCCGGTAATCTTGCCCAAGACATTGACCGGGCTGGCTGGCCGTATTTCCTGCCCCCGGCTCATAGGGGTCGGTCCCCAAAATAGGCAAAAGGCGGTTCCCGGTGGCCAGTAGCCCAAATCTCCGGCGCTTACCACTTCCTGCGCATCTTCCTCTTCCAGGCTAACCGGAATGGAGAAGTATATCTCCTCCCCCCACCGGTTTGCCCTACCCTTGATAGGTAAGGCTTGCCAGATTGCCTCGGCGGTCCTGGTTTCATTCAGTTCGGCGGTTACTTCAACACCGCCGGCCTTAATTCGAATTCTCCTGCCCATACTCAGCCCATTATATCACTTTATCTTTAATAACGCTCCAACCCCGGCTAAAGTTAGTTATCAACCTCACCCCCTTAATCCCCCTCTCCTTACAAGGAGAGGGGGAGATAAAGAAAAGAGGGGCTCCGCCCCTCTTAGACTGCCCATGTGCAGTATCAACAGTAATCAGGTACGCGAATTCAAAAATTCATCAACAATACTATCTACTATAGCTCTGTCAGGCTTGTAAAAATCAAATAACCCGAATAATCCTGTTGCAATCTGATATACATGCTCTTTTAGTTTGGGCATTATGTCTGTCACTTGTAGCTGTAAATCTTTCCCATATTCATCTTCTACGGATTTTCTAGCTACAATAAATCCTAGTCTTCGAGGGTCGGATACCGATAATGCTCTATCTGCAAGTCCTGTATAAGATAAAGTCAACTTTATCTTATCACTTTGTTTGAGGTTCAACTCGACGCACAAATTTGAGGCATAGCATATTATCTCCGATATTCTCCATATAGCTACATCAAATGAAAGAAATTTGTTTCCCTTTGCCAATTCTTGCCGATAGGTGGCATCTTCCTCTTGGCTTCGTACAAAGAAAAAATGCCCACGATTATTCAGTGCCCAGTAGTCAAATTCATCACCCATATCACTTATAATAGACCTCCTACCTTTTATGATGGCCCTAATACCATCAGCGAGAGGAACAGGCTTATATTCGGGCTTAGTCATCACAACGCCAATTGGCCACCCTGTATTGTGGCACTCACTTTTTGTAGCTATTTCAAGAAGGGTCGTATTATCAATTTGGTCAATACCGTAAGGGACTCGAATTACAAATTTGTAAAATCCCTCAGTAAATCCTGCTGATTTCATCTCGTTTATGGCATTATCGTTCTCATTTTTGACCCAAGCGGCGAACTGTTTTTCTGCTTCTTCCGCTTTAGCCAAGGCTTTTGGACCCTTTTCGATGCTTACAAGTTTTTCAACATCTAATGGAATCTCTTCTGCCTTGGCTCCTTCTTCCTCACCACCCTCAGTTGGTCTTTTAGCCTCTATTTCTTGGCGAGCTTTTATACATTCCTTTATTAACTGTCTCCACTCAGAAGGTGATTTGACTATCAGTGTCCTTGCGCCTTCAGTCCTTATATATATCTGACCCGATTCAAGAATAGCTTCCCCAGTTGTTGGAGATACATAATCTTTGGTACAAACAAACGGATATTCATGAAACCGAGCGATACTTATTATTGGATACCTGACCCCGCCAAATTCTTCTTTATAAATTTTGATTTCAATTCTATCTTGCCCAACTAAGTATTTTTCAACATGCTGACATAACCTTGTAACCTCATATGATGCTGCGATTTCGTCTGTAATGTCTGGGTCAGGAGCGAGGCTTCTATCAGGTTGCTCTTTATAACCAATGATTATATATCCGACACCTGAATTCGCAAATCCCAAAATATGTTTTACTAATTTCGCAGCAAAATCAGTTTTCTCGTCAAACTTGACCGCAGCCTTATAGTCTGTATCCTTTGCTTCTGCAGGATACTCCAATTTATCCCTTAAATATTCATGTATTCTTTCTAACATAAGAATGTCCTACTTACATTATATCACCCCATCCTCCTCAGCACCTCCTCCAAGACCTGTTGCCAGGCTTGGCCGAGGCGTTTGGGGTGGAGGCGGAGCTGGGTGGTGCCGAGCTTTATCCCGTCTCTGACCAGAGGCTCCAGTTTCTGCTTATCAAAAGGCATGCCCTGGAAGCGTCTGATTACAATTTGCCTATCTATAGTATCTATGGACTCAACCCCAGCTTTAGCCGCCAGAATTTTGATTCTGAGGGCGTACAGCAGGTTTCTGACCTCAGGCGGCAGTGCGCCAAAGCGGTCGCCGAATTCCTGGGCTAAATCGCCTATCAGCTCAGCCTTGTCCACCTTTACCAGCCGCTGGTAGAGGGATAGCCGGGTATTGAGGTCGGCTACATAGTCTTCGGGGATGTAGGCAGGCAGGGGCAGGTCTATAGTCGGTGGTGGCAGGTGGGGTGGTGTGGTCTTAATGACGCCAGCCCGTCTGGCTTTCTGCTCCTCTACCGCATCAGCCAGCAGCCGACAGTAGAGGTTAAAGCCAACGGCGGTAATATGCCCGCTCTGTTTGACTCCAAGCAGGGTGCCCGCCCCTCTAATCTCAAGGTCTTTGAGGGCAATGCCGAAGCCGGCACCAAGCTCGGTGGCTTGAAATATAGTCTTTAGCCGTTTCTCCGCCGTCGGCGTCAATTGCTTCCCCGCCTCATACAGGAAATAGGCATAGGCCAGGTTGGCGCCCCGACCAACCCTGCCCCGGAGCTGGTAAAGCTGGGTCAGACCAAATCTATCGGCCTGGTTCACAATCAGGGTGTTGACATTGGGCATATCCAGTCCCGATTCAATAATGGTGGTGCAGACCAGGATGTCGCTTTTGCCCTGGGTGAAGTCAGCCATTACTTCCTCTAACTCTGCCTCGGGCATCTGACCGTGGGCGATGGTTATCCTAGCCTCAGGCACCAGCGACTGGAGCTTGCCAGCGACGAAGGCAATAGATTGGACCCGATTGTGGACAAAGAAGACCTGCCCGTTTCGTTCCAGTTCTCGGAGTATGGCTTCCCGGATAAGCCGATTGTCGTAGGGGGCAACATAGGTCTTGATAGGCAGGCGGTCTTCGGGGGGAGTCTCCATAGTGCTCATATCTCTGACTCCGACCAGGGACATATGGAGGGTGCGGGGAATGGGGGTGGCGCTGAGGGTAAGGACATCTACCTCCTGCCTCATCTGCTTGAGGTGTTCCTTATGGGCGACGCCAAAGCGTTGCTCTTCAT
>DAOUFA010000120.1:0-2681 GCA_034430355.1 Dehalococcoidales bacterium | reverse complement strand
GACCGGGGAAGGGCTGACGCCACACCATCTCTTCGGGGAGACCCAGCTCTGCCCCCACCTGGCGCACCTCGTCCTTAAACAGGTATCTGAGCGGTTCCAGCAGGTTGAGCGTCATCTTGGCCGGCAGACCACCAACATTGTGATGGGTCTTTATTTTGGCTGAGGCACTGCCTGATAATGCGCTCTCAATGACATCAGGGTATAAAGTTCCTTGAGCCAGAAAATCAACCTTGCCTATCTTGCTGGCTTCCTCCTCAAATACTCGGATAAACTCCTCGCCAATAGCCTTGCGCTTCATCTCGGGGTCGGTTATCCCTTTCAGGCGGTTAAGGAACCTCTCACTGGCATCAACATAGATAATATTCATGCCCAGGTTAAGCCGGAAGACGTTAAAGGTCCTTTCTACTTCTTCACGACGCAGCAGTCCATGGTTGACAAAGATACAGGTGAGCTGGTCACCGATAGCCCGGTGAATGAGGGTGGCGACTACTGAGGAATCAACTCCGCCAGAGAGAGCACTGATAACCTTACCTTTACCTACTTGCTGTCTAATCTTAGATATGCTCTCATCGACGAAATTGCCCATCGTCCAGTTTCCCTGACAGCCACATATTTGATAGGCGAAATTCCTGAGGATGGTCTTTCCCTGGGGGGTATGGGCTACCTCAGGATGAAATTGGAGACCAAATATTCCTTTCTCACTGCCCATAACGGCAAAGGGCGAATTTTCAGTATAGGCTAAGGCACTGAAACCGGGTGGCATTTCTTCAATCTGGTCGGCGTGGCTCATCCATACCGGAGAGGAGGCAGGTAAATCGGCAAGTAGAGCTGAATCTACATCACTTATATGGAGGATGGCATGACCGTATTCATGCTTGGCTCCCGGGGTGACCTTGCCTCCCAGCTGCTTGGTCAGGACTTGCGTCCCATAGCATATGCCCAATATTGGCAGGCGGCTTTCGTAGATGTAGGCTGGGGCTAGGGGGGCGCCCGGTTCATAAGCACTGGCTGGTCCTCCGGAGAGAATGAATCCCTTGGGGTTCAACGGGGCTATCTTTTCCCACGGGGTATCATAAGATACTAGCTCACAGTATACTTGGCACTCACGTATTCGTCGGGCAATGAGCATGCTGTATTGTGAGCCAAAATCAATAACAATTATAGCTTCCCGCTCAGCCCCAGATATGGCTTCTTTGGCTGCCGAAGGCTGCTCACCGCCCAGCTCCTTGGCAATCTCCAGGTAGGCGGAGACTTCAATATCGCCACTGGTAGTTACCCGGCGGCTAGTCTTTAGGGCTTGTTTCGATTTACCTTTAGCCATGTCTATGCCAAAGATTACCACTGTGATATACTATCGTCAAGAGAAAGAACCATCCTTGTAGGTAGCAGGCTAGTGTGGGATAAACTGCCCCCAGATATCAAAAAGCAGGTTGAGGAGGGTATTGCTATTCTTAAGCAGGGGGGGATAGTTGCCTTTCCTACCGATACTGTCTATGGGTTGGGGGCTTGGGCTGGTAATCAACGGGCGGTGGAGCGGGTTTATCAGGTAAAAGAGCGACCGCAGAATATAGCGCTCCCTTTGCTTCTAGCCCGTACATCACAGATAAGCGAGGTTGCTGAGCCGGTACCCCAGATTGCCTGGCTTTTAGCTCATAAATTCCTGCCCGGTGCCTTGACCCTGGTTTTACCCAGAGCTAACTCGGTTCCCGATATCGTTACTGCCGGGGGTATAACTGTAGCCGTTCGCATCCCGGCTCACCCTGTTCCTGTTGCCCTGGTCGAAGGTCTGGGGGCGCCAATCATAGGTACCAGTGCTAATCTGAGCGGTAAGCCCAGTGCCCTGACTGCTGATGATGTCTATTCTCAGTTTGGGGACAAGATAGATTTAGTTATTGATGGTGGCCGGTGCCCCGGTGGCAGAGAATCTACCATAGTTGATGTGACCCGGGAAACGCCGGTAGTTTTGCGGGAAGGGGCTATAGCCTTAACCGAACTCGAGCAAGTATGCAAGATTATTTAACCCTATCCCCTGTATCCCCTTCCCCTTATCAAGGGGAAGGGGAAGATAATATCTTTAGAGGGGCGTAGCCCCTCTAAAACTCCCTGATTACTATTTCGGGGTAAGAAGAGTCAAAGAGAGGCGAATATGGGGTCCCCGCAAAAACGAAGTTTTTGTGGGGTAAAAAGCCTCTCTTACATAACCAATTCCCCCTCTCCTTGACAAGGAGAGGGGGATTAAGGGGGTGAGGTTGATAGACAACTTTATGGGGGAGCATTATATCTAGGAAAGGAGGTTGAGTAGTGCGTATTGCTATTGGCTGTGACCACAGGGGGCTGAATCTCAAGCAATTTGTTGTGAAGCTACTTACTGAGATGGGGTATATTTATGAGGACTTTGGCTGTTATACCACCGAGTCGGTAGACTACCCTGATATTGCCAAAAGGGTAGCTGAAGCGGTAGCTACGGGTAATTTTGAGCAAGGTATTTTGATATGCGATACCGGCATTGGTATGAGTATCGCCGCTAATAAGGTTAGGGGGATAAGAGCGGCTCTATGTCAAGATGCCTTCAGCGCTCAGCGAGCCCGTCAGCACAATGATGCCAATGTCCTTTGTCTGGGGGTGGGGGAGGGGCAAGATATAATACCTGAAATTGTTGAGGCTTATCTTACCAGTGAGTT
>DAOUFA010000119.1:0-5924 GCA_034430355.1 Dehalococcoidales bacterium | reverse complement strand
TAAGGAAAGAGCTCAGGTTTAGGCTTGGGCTCTTTCCTTATGCTAAATAATATGGTAAAATACAATAAGAAAGCCTCTTGGTGGTTGGAGCGAGGTGGAACCACCCGTTCCCATCCCGAACACGGAAGTGAAACGCCTCAGCGCAGACGATACTGGGGGGGTAACTCTTTGTGGAAAATATGTCACTGCCAGGGGGCTTTATTGGCTGGTTTTGACCTTTGCCCTTAGTTGCTATATAATCTAGGATTAGGTAGCTACGGGGTTATGAGGTAGGGAGGATTCTAAGGAGGAAAAGATGGCTAGCCGATTTGAGAAATTCTCAGAGCGAGCTCGTAAGGTTCTTACTTATGCTCAGGAAGAGGCACAGCACCTTAACCATAGCTATATTGGTACCGAGCATATTTTGCTTGGTTTGCTGCGGGAGGAGGAGGGGGTAGCCGCTAAGGTTCTGACTAACGTGGGTGCAGGCTTGAATAAAGTACGGGCTTCGGTAGAGTTTATCATTGGTCGTGGTGAGAAACCTAGCGCCGGCGAAACCGGGCTTACCCCCAGGGCTAGGCGGGTCATTGAACTGGCTATAGATGAGGCACGTTACCTCGGTCATAATTATATCGGGACTGAGCATTTGCTACTAGGATTGCTGCGTGAGGGGGAGGGGATAGCGGCTGGTGTATTAGATAGCTTTGGGATTACCCTTGACCGGGCGCGAGCTGAGACGACTCGTATTCTAACTCAAGGTGTGCCTAGGTCCAAACTTGCCCGCACTGCCAGTCGTACCCCGGCTTTGGACCAGTTGGGCATTGACCTGACTGAGGCCGCCCGGGCTGGAAAACTTGACCCTGTTATCGGGCGGAATAAGGAAATTGAGCGGGTAATTCAAATTCTCAGCCGTCGCACCAAGAATAACCCGGCTCTTATTGGCGAGCCAGGGGTGGGCAAGACGGCGATTGTTGAGGGCTTGGCCCACCGTATTGTTGCCGGTGATGTCCCTGAGACATTGGAGGGGAAACGGTTAATTGTGCTGGATATGGGGGCGGTAGTAGCCGGGACAAAATACCGGGGCGAGTTTGAAGAACGGCTAAAGAAGATTATTGACGAGGTAAAAACTACGGGCAACTGCGTGCTGTTTATTGATGAGTTCCACACTATGGTCGGTGCTGGAGCGGCTGAGGGGGCGGTGGATGCGGCTAATCTCCTCAAACCTTCACTGTCACGGGGCGAACTGCAGTGCATTGGTGCCACTACCCTTGATGACTACCGTAAGTATGTGGAGCGGGACGCTGCCCTGGAGCGTCGCTTTCAGCCGGTTTTGGTCGAAGAGCCCTCTGTTGACCAAACGCTGGAGATTTTACGCGGGATTAAGGAGCGCTACGAGGAGCATCATCGCCTGACAATAAGTGACGAGGCAGTGAGTTCAGCCGCCACATTAGCTGCTCGATATATACCTGACCGTTTTCTGCCCGACAAGGCTATTGACCTCATTGATGAGGCGGCGTCAAAGGTAAGGATTAGGCACAGGACTATGCCTCTTTCTTTGAAGGATGCTAAGCGAGTTGAAGATAGCGTGCGTAAGGATAAAGATGCTGCCTTGGCTACCCAGCAGTATGAGTATGCTGCTGAGCTACGCCAGCGTGAACTTCAAATTGAGGACAAAATAAAGAAGATGAAAGAAGAGTGGCAGGCTGAGCAGGAGCAACAGAAGCCGGTGGTAACCGCTGAGGATATCGCTGAGGTGGTGAGTATGTGGATGGGGATTCCGGTGGTGCAGTTAGCCGAAGATGAGACCACTCGCTTACTTGAGATGGAGGAGGTATTACATCATCGTATCATTGGTCAGGATGAGGCTATTACTACTATAGCTAAAGCGGTAAGGCGAGCTCGAGCCGGGCTCAAGGACCCGAGGCATCCTATAGGCAACTTTATCTTTCTTGGTCCCACCGGTGTGGGTAAGACAGAGTTGGTTAGAGCCTTGGCTGAGTTTATGTTTGGTAGTGAGGATACTCTAATCAGACTTGATATGTCTGAGTTTATGGAGAAGTTCGCTGTATCCCGACTGGTCGGGGCACCACCAGGCTATGTTGGTTACGATGAAGGTGGACAACTAACTGAAGCCGTGAGGCGTAAGTCATATTGTTGTATCCTGCTTGATGAGATTGAAAAGGCTCACCCTGATGTGTTTAATATATTGCTTCAGATATTTGATGACGGTCACTTGACTGACGCTAAGGGTCGCCGTGTTGACTTCCGCAACAGCATTATTGTTATGACCAGCAATATAGGTGCTGAGCTTATCAAGAAAGGGAGTACTATTGGTTTTACCGTTCAAGATGAGGAAAAGGCTCGTCAGGTGTCTTACGAGCGGATGAAGGAGAGATTGCTTGGCGAGTTAAAGAAGACCTTCCGTCCTGAGTTTCTCAATCGTATTGATGGTGTGGTGGTATTTCATTCACTGACCAAAGAACATATTCGGAAAATAGTCGATTTGATGTTGGCTACAGTAACTCAGCAATTGGCTGAGAAGAGGATAAAGCTAGAGGTGACCGACGCGGTTAAAGATTTGTTGGGTGAGAAGGGCTATGATGAGGTCTTCGGGGCTCGGCCGCTACGCCGGGTGATTCGGGATATGGTTGAGGATAAACTTTCGGAAGCTTTGCTCAGCGGTAAATTCCAACCTGGGGATACTGTTGCGGTTGACTTGGCCGACGGAGAGATTGTAGTCCACCCAGCAGCCGTAGGCGCCTTGCCGGGGGATGATAAACCATAGGTTATTAGAGAGAGCCAGTGAGTTTACAAGAAAGGGCGGTGGAACTGATATGGGTGAGACAACCGCCCTTTAATTTTGCCCAAAACGATAGGAAATGGGGGAGTGAGCTGAAGATATGGGAGTAGATTGGGGGCAGGCTTTTCACATTGGTGGTGCCGGCTTTGGTACCGTGTTTTTGGTGTTAATTATTCTAGCTGGAGTGGTATCACTGATAGCACTAGCGGTTAAAAGAATTAGCCGTGGTAAGGAGGAAGCTAATAGTGCCCAGAGGAAGGATTGAAAATTGCCGCAAGAAATTATAGAAGTTCCCATAACGGGTAAGATTATTAGTGTTGAGGTCAAACCGGGGGATGAGGTTAAGGAGGGGGATACAATCTGCATACTGGAGTCAATGAAAATGGAGAACCCGATATTGGCTCCAGTAGATGGCACCATTACTGAGGTAGGGGTTACTGCGGAACAAGTAGTTAAGCCCGGTGAGACAATAGCCATTATTGAGTATCAATAGGTTAAGGGTTTATGTTTGGTCTTTTTGAAACTGGGTTTGCCGGCTTTACCTGGGGTAATGGGGTGATGCTGGCTATTGGCGCTGTCTTTTTGTACCTGGGCATCGCCAAAAAGATGGAGCCCCTGCTGCTGGTGCCTATTGGCTTTGGTGTAATTCTGGTTAATCTGCCTTTCGGCGGGTTGATGGAGTGTATAGTTCAAGGTAAGGTGGTTGAGGCCTACGCTATAGGCGGCGAGCCTGCCGGCTTACTTTCGCGGTTATTCCGTTACGGTCTGGTTTGGGAATTCGTACCTTGTTTTATATTTCTTGGTTTAGGGGCGATGACCGACTTCGGTCCGCTTATAGCTAACCCCAAGACCCTAATCCTCGGTGCCGGGGCACAGTTTGGCGTTTACGCCGCCTTCTTTATCGCTTTACTGCTGGGGTTCAATATCAATGAGGCCTGTTCCATCGGCATAATTGGTGGCGCTGACGGACCAACTACCATCTTTTTGACTAATAGGCTAGCTCCTCATCTTATCGGGGCTACCGCCGTAGCCGCTTATACCTATATGGCGATGGTGCCCATAATTCAGCCTCCGGTGATAAAAGCGCTGACTACTAAGAAAGAGCGAGCCATATACATGAAACCCCAATTGCGCCCGGTGCTTAAGCTGGAAAAGGTTCTATTTCCGGTAATCGGCGCTATCACTATTATCCTTCTGGTGCCCAAATCAGCCCCCCTTATTGGCATGTTTATGGCTGGTAACCTGCTGAGGGAGAGTGGTGTTACTGATAGGCTGGCTAATACTGCTGCCACCGCTTTCATAGATATCCTGACCATTCTCCTTGGTCTGTGTGTCGGTGCTTTTATGAGCGCTGGAGTGTTTCTCAAGCCGGCGAGCCTGATGGTGTTTGGCTTGGGAGTGGCTGCCTTTGCCGCCTCTACTTTCTTTGGCGTAATCCTAGCCAAGTTTATGAATCTTTTCCTTAAAGAGAAGATTAACCCCATGATAGGTGCCGCCGGTGTCTCAGCGGTGCCGATGGCGGCTAGGGTGGTGCAGAGGATGGGACAGGAGGCAAACCCGAGGAACTTCCTGCTGATGCACGCTATGGGTCCTAATGTGGCTGGGGTTATTGGCACAGCTACCGCCGCCGGTATATTCCTGGGTATGCTGGGCTAAGTTAATTATTTAGTTTTGCCCCAAATTTCCTCTTCAGCAGTTATTGCTTTGCTTCCCAGAATGAAGTAAAGTTATTCTATGAGGAAATCAGACAAGTCCGGTACCAGGACTATCTTTGTCTGTCAGCAGTGTGGCAAGGAGAGTCTGAAGTGGTTAGGGCGCTGTCCTAACTGTCAGCAGTGGAACACATTTGTCGAAACCACGGTAACCGCCCCTACCGCCTCCCAATCAATTTCCCTGGTTAGCCCGCCGCAGGAGCTGTCTCAGGTTGTTATTGAGGCGGCAGACCGTTTTTCACTCCCCATGACCGAGTTTAACCGGGTGCTGGGTGGGGGGCTGGTGTCCGGCTCTCTGGTGCTCATTGGCGGCGACCCGGGTATCGGCAAATCAACCCTCCTGCTTCAGGTTTCAGCCCTGGTCGCTCAAGCTCGGGGTAAAGTGGTCTATGTTTCCGGCGAGGAGACGCTTCATCAGATTAAGCTCAGGTCAGAGCGTCTCGGGGTAACGGGTGAGAAGCTCTACCTTCTGGCTGAGACTAACCTTGAGGTTATCCTGAACCAGGTTGAGGAGTTATCGCCCAGCCTGGTGGTTATTGATTCCATCCAGGCTGTTTACCTGCCTGAGCTGGATACAGCACCAGGTAATATAAGCCAGGTGCGAGAGTGCACCATGAGGCTTATGCGCTGGGCTAAGCTCAGCGCCGTGCCCATTTTTATTGCCGGGCATGTAACTAAGGACGGGGCTATTGCCGGTCCGCGGGTTCTGGAGCACATTGTTGATGTCGTCCTTTACCTTGAGGGTGAGCCTTTTAGTGCCTACCGCCTACTGCGTGGCGTGAAAAACCGCTTTGGTTCAACTAATGAGGTCGGCGTCTTTGAGATGAAAGGTGAGGGTCTGATTGAGGTGGATAATCCATCACAGGTGTTCCTGTCGCAGCGGTGGGGTGAAGCTGTGGGCTCGGCAGTAGTGTCTACCCTTGAAGGTAGTCGTCCCCTGCTGGTGGAGATTCAAGCCCTGACTAATCCCACCAGCTTTGGCTTACCACGACGTACCGCCAATGGTGTTGACTTTGGTCGGTTATTGCTGGTTACGGCGGTGTTGAGCAGGCGAGTCGGCTTAAAGCTCGGCAATCAGGATATCATCGCTAATGTTACCGGCGGGCTTAAAATTGGCGAGCCGGCGGCTGATTTAGGCATTGCCCTGGCTATTGCCTCCAGCTTCCGTGATATGGGGGTTGACCCTGGTCTGGTGGCGGTGGGGGAGGTCGGGTTGAGTGGGGAGCTGAGAGCCATTTCTCAGCTGGACCGGCGGGTGAATGAGGCTGCCAGACTAGGCTTCAAGCGCTGCCTGGTGCCCAAGGTCGGGGCTAAAATTAGTCCCGTCCCTAAAGCCCTTGAGCTTATCCCCGTCAGCACCCTGAGGGAAGCAGTACAACTAGGGCTGGTCAGGGGGAAGTAGCGGGATGAGGCAGATAAAGCGGAGGGGTTGG
>DAOUFA010000118.1:0-2273 GCA_034430355.1 Dehalococcoidales bacterium | reverse complement strand
GTGGTCTGTAGTTATTGTACTCCTGCCTAAAGGCCTCCACAATGATCTGTGCCTCCCGACCATTCCGGAAGATTTCACGGTTCAGACATTCACCCCTCAGCTTATCGTTGAAACTCTCAATATAGCCATTCTCCCAGGGACTGCCCGGCTTAATGAATAAAGTTGAGCAGCCAGCCTCCTTTACCCACTGGCAAACCGCCTTAGAGACAAACTCAGGCCCATTATCACTGCGCAGATACTTCGGCACTCCTCTGATTAAGAATAACCACTCCAGCACTTCAATGACTACCGAGGCAGGGATTGAAGGCTTTATCCTGATTGCCAGACATTCCCGGGTGTACTCGTCGATGATGACCAGAATGCGTAGCTTCCCACCTCGCTCCGTCCTGTCCTCAACAAAGTCATAGCTCCAGACATGGTTCGGATATTCAGCTTTATTCACTACCCCTCCTGTGACTCCTCTCTTCCGTCTCCTGGGCCTTCTCTGGGGTAAGCTTAACCCTTCCGACTTCCAGATACGATGAACTCGCTTCTTGTTTACCTTAAAGCCCTCTCGCTTCAGTAGCACAGTAATCCGGCGGTACCCATACCGGCTGTGGCGAATTGCCAGCTTATGTATCTCCTTGATTAGCGCTGCCTCGTCTTTGCGCCGCCTGGCAATATACCTCACCAAGGATCTGGATAGTCCCACAACTGCACATGCATGCCGCTCCGAGCACCTGCCTATCTTTGTCAGATACCTTGCTACTGACCGCCGAGCGAGAGGGCTTACCATTTTTTTGAGTTGATCTCCCTCAGTAGCTCGTTATCCAGTGCCTGCTGGGCTACTATACGCTTTAGCCTGGCGTTTTCCTCCTCCAGTGCCTTGAGTCATTTGAGTTCAGAGAGGCTCATCCCAGCATACTTGCTTTTCCAGCGATGGATGGTAGCTGGGGAAACCCCGTGCTCCCGAGCCGCGTTAACCACTGGCGCTCCCGATTCAACTTCCTTGAGAATCCGGAATATCTGTGCCTCCGAGTACCTTCTTGCTTTCACTTATGCTTCCTCCTGTTCTTATTTTACAGGAGTCTCGCATTCAAGGTGGTCCTATTTTCGGGGGGCAGCAACTGTCTTCATTTTACCTCCATAGAAACACTGTTAAGGATGGTTTGAGGTTGCCAAGCAGTCATTGTACGCAACATTGAATTGAGGATTGTCAGTAGCTTCCGCATGCAGGCTACCAAGGCCACTTTCTTCGCCTTGCCGGCATCTAAAAGACGCTGATAGAAAGCAGTAATGATAGGATTGCGCCGCGATGCCACCAATGCCGCCATGTACAGGGTAGATCTCAACTTGGCACGGCCACCCCATACAGTACGTTTCCCGCGCATGGTACCACTATCACGGTTGAGGGGTGCAACCCCCACCAGGGCAGCGATCTTACGGCGATTTAACTCACCCATCTCGGGCAGCTCAATCAGGAGGGAGGTTGACACCACCTTCCCAACCCCGGGCACACTCTTGAGAAGGCTATCCTTTTCGCGCCAAGAAGGACTACACTTGATACGACGCTCCAAATCGTCATTGATATCGGAGAGTGCCTCCTCTAACCATTTGATATGGGTTTCAACGCCCAAGCGGATATCCTCGTGGGTCTGAAAGAGCCGGTTGTGCTCTGCTGTAAGCATTTCGATAAGCTGACGGCGGCGTGTAAGAAGGCTTCTCATGTCGCGGGCCTTCTTATCCGGCAGGGGCCTTATCTGCGGTTTTATCCGTGCGCCAAAGAGAGCGAGTATTCGGGCATCAATAGTATCAGTCTTGGCCAGAGCACCGGTCGCACGAGCGAAGTCACGCACTTGACGTGGATTGATGACTACCACCGGTAGGTGGTCGGCTTGGAGAGCCGTAGCCAGAGGCATTTCCAAATTACCGGTAGCCTCAAGTATAATCACGGCCGGCTTTAGACCGGCGATGTAGCTGACGGCTTGGCTGATGCCTTTATCTTTATTGGCAAATTGCCGTGCCTCTTCAGAATCAGTGACCGCCACGTCCAGAGCACTCTTGGCGACATCCACACCGACATAGACTTTTTCTTCTGTCATTGACTTTCCCTCCTTACTGGCCCGTCCTTGCGTAATGCGGGTTTGATTAACCCTGGCAACTGTTCGGGCTCTTGGGGAGATTCGGGTGTGGCGACCACGCTGCCCCACGGTCTTGGTGGACCTAAGGCCAATCGGCCTACCACACCCGGTCTCTGACAGACATTTTAACACCTTGTTTGAGATACAAGGCCA
>DAOUFA010000117.1:0-3568 GCA_034430355.1 Dehalococcoidales bacterium | reverse complement strand
GGCTGAGAAGCCAAGATACAGTAACCATAATGACTTCACTGTATCTCGGATACGGGCAGTTAGCCTTTCGGTTTGAGGTCCGGGCATCTCAGCTTCGACCAGGTGGGCTGTCCCTATGCCAAATATGGGGAATAAAGCGACAAACAGGGTTATTATCCCCATCCCCCCCAGCCACTGGGTGAGATTGCGCCACAGAAGGATGCCGTGGGGCTGGCTTTCAATGGAGGTGAGCACTGAAGCTCCGGTAGTAGTAAAGCCTGACATAGCCTCAAAATAGCTATTAAGGTAGCTGTGAAAGGTTCCGGCCAGTTCATAGGGTATGGCGCCAAAGACTGAGGCTAATGCCCAAGCTCCAGCCACTAGCATTATTGCTTCCCGCCGACTTAACCTTCCCTCGCCACCCGGGGTTAAGCGCCAAAGTAGCAAACCTGAACCTACACTGATGCCTATTGAGAGGGCAAAGGCTGGGGAATCGGGCTCGTGATAATAAAGGCTCCAACCCAGGGGGAAGAGCATAGAAAATCCTAGACCCGTTATTAACAGCCCTAGGTAGTGGAGAACAACCTTTACTCTCATTATCTACTTTTTACATAAAAAGCTTTTCCACAGCCGGAGTAACTGAGAGCGGGGATATTATAATAACCCGGTCGCTTGGTTGTACTACGTGGTCATCTGACGGAATAATGACGGTGCTGTTGTGAACAATAGCTCCGGCTATTGCTCCCTTGGGTAAGCCTATCTCGGCAATCTTTCGGTGGGCAATATGTGCCGTTGGGCTAGCCACAAATTCAATAGCTTGTATCTGTTTACCCCCGAGCAAGGCTACCGAAACCGCCCCACCATGGAGGACAAAGCGAGCAATTTTACGGGTGGTAAGCAGGGGGAGTGAGGCCGCGACATCGACTCCGACTGCCTCAGCTAGCGGAATATTTGCCGGCCTGGTAATTAGTATTAAATTTCTAGATACCCCTAGATTCTTAGCTAATAATCCGGAGAGGATATTAAGTTCATCACTCTCGGTAGTAGCCACAAAGGCATCGGCTAAGGGCACTCCTTGCTCAATAAGAAAATCACGGTCAGTGCCATCGCCTTGTACTACTGCCGTTTGTTCCAGCCTGGCGGCGACCTCCTGGCATCGATTTATATTCTTCTCGATGACTTTAACTGAAACCTCATGCCCCTGTAGGCCTTCGGCGACCACAACCCCGACACGGCCTCCGCCGAGGATGACCACACTCTTGGCTGGGCGTTGTGGCTGGGCAAACATCTCGCCTAATTCATCCATAAACTCCCGGGAGGCAACGAGGTAAACGTGGTCGCCTTGTTTTATGAGTTCATCAGCACTGGGCGTTATAAGTCCTCCAGCCCGGAGAATAGCGGCAATGACACACGGTTTCGGAAAACTAATCTCGCTTAATGGTTTATCCACCATTGTTCCTTTTTCCACCCTGAACTCCCTTATCTGAACCATACCACCGGCGAAGTTCTCCACCGGGGTAGGGTAAAAGCTAGACAGGATGCTTATTATTTCCTTGGCGGCTTCAACCTCGGGGTTGATGAAAAGGTCTACCCCAAAGGTTTTAGGTCTAACTACCTTCCGGGGGGCAGTCGGAGACTTAGCCGCGCCAATAAAGTACCCCGAATATTCAGGGTTGCGGACTCTGGCCACCGTTATGCTTGCCCCTAGCTCCTTGGCTATAAGGCAGGTTATCATATTGGTTTCATCACTGTCGGTGACAGCAATAATTAAATCGGCACGAGGCGCTTCGGCCTCTCTCAGAACCTTAGGTGTGGCCGCATTGCCGAGGATGCTGGTGACGTCAAGTTGGCTGCGGACGTTGTCTAGTGCTTCCTCAGATTGTTCCACTACAGCTACCTCATGTTTCTCTTCGGCTAGCAAGGAGGCTATGTGGAAACCTACTACCCCAGCGCCGGCTATTATGATATACATTTATCTCAGTCCCAGCTATTTACTAGCCCTACCCTTAAACAACTTTGAAATATTTTGAGAGAGGGTATGAAGTATTCCCCGGGGCCTTCTTCGCCTCCGTAGTACCCTATCACCTGGCCGAATGGTGGGTACTTCCTCAACAAGCTCTTTTTTTACCATCGTTTTGCTCAGTAAATGTCATTATAATGACACCAATTTAATAGATGGTCAAGTTTATTTATTACCATAATTGAGAGATTTTACTCGCCTGCCTGTCAGCTGTCAATAGCTTATATTTGGCTTGACAATTATATGTGCCTCGTCTAAACTCACAATGTAACTAAGTTGTATATTAAACTCTCTTTATTGCCTAATTTCAAGCTACCAGTGGCATTGATGACTTTTGGCTGGCGAAGGAGGATTAGCCGTGCCTAGATTTCCTTTTATTCCCAGGGAGGAAAGTTTTTTTGGGCTTTTTGAGCAGAGTGCCCAGAATATGGTGAAAGCGGCTCAAGGGCTAAAAGAGATGGTGGATAGCGGTAAAAATATTGAGGGTAGAGTTGGTGAAATAACCGAGCTTGAGCACCAGGGTGATACTATTACCCATCAGATTATAGCCCAGGTAAATCGTACCTTCGTCACCCCGTTTGATAGGGAGGATATAGCTCTACTGGCGCATACCATGGATGATGTGACCGACTTTATTCATGCTGCGGCTGATGCTATGCTCATCTATAAAGTAGAATGCTCTACCCCGAGGGCTAGAGAGCTAGCCGATATCATAGTCCAAGCCGCGGCTGAGGTAGAGAGGGCAATGCCTCAGTTGCGACATCCGGGTGAGTTGAAGCATGTTCTCCAGCGATGCGTGGAGATTAACCGGTTGGAGAATATGGCGGACAGGGTGTTCCGCTCAGCAATGGGCGAGCTTTTTAACGATTCTACAGATTTTGCTCACATTATTAAGTGGCGCGAGATTTATGAGCATATGGAGGAGGCGACTGATAGGTGTGAGGATGTGGCTAATGTCCTTGAAGGGGTAGCCCTCAAGCATGCCTGATTTTCCCCCCTTGCTTATCTTAATTATTGCTCTAGCCATCGGTTTTGGTGTGGTTAATGGTTTCAATGATGCCGCCAATTCCGTGGCGGCTTCCATTGGCTCTCGTGCCCTTTCCCCCCGAAACGCTATAATATTGGCTGCCTGTTCTAATTTTGTTGGTGCTGCCACCGGTACCGCAGTTGCCAGGACCATTGGCAAAGGTATTTTAGCTGAAGGAGTCATCGTAGAATTTGGCTATCTGCTAGTGATTGCTGGTTTAGGGGCAATTATTGTCTGGGGCAGTATCGCTACCTACTATGGCTTGCCGGTAAGCATAACTCATGGTTTTGTTGCCGGGCTGGCGGCTGCCGGGGTAGCCGTAGCTGGTAGTGGAGCAGTGATATGGGGTGTCATGCAACGGATTCTGGCGTCAGTGGCTATTGCTCCTGCCTTAGGCTTTGCTGGCGGCTTTGGTTTAATGGTTCTTCTATTATGGGTGTTCCGGCGAAGTGCTCCAGCTAGAATGCGAGTTATTTTTAGCCGTCTGCAATGGCTGACTACTGCCTTTCTGGCTTATAGCCATGGCCTGAATGATGGTCAGA
>DAOUFA010000116.1:0-3450 GCA_034430355.1 Dehalococcoidales bacterium | reverse complement strand
TCAATAATGCACATTTGTTTTCCATTAGCCGTGGGGTCAGTTTGAAGCTGAATATATTTAGTAACTACCATAGCAAACTCCTTAATTGGACTGGTACTATTATAATGCTTCTCTGGGTTTCTTGTGCAACAGAGTATTGGCAAAGTCTCAAAGGGGGGCTAGACTCTCCATAGTTCCCACATATGGGGAAAACCTTAAAATCGCGGCTACAAGTAGTGGCTAATACGGAGAAAGGAGGTAATGCCTATTTGATGAGATAATAGCATGTTTTTTGGTGGTAATATAACTAATAGCAAGGAAAGGACGAAAGAATGAAGAAATTAATTATGATTTTGCTGGCAGTAGGTGTGATAGGTAGTATGATATTTACCGGGTGTGCTCAATCGTCGGGGTTGGAGGCAAGGGTCCAGGCCCTTGAGGATATCGAGGAAATTCAAGAACTGAAGTGTATGTTCGCCTACTATGCCGACGATGCGAACGTTGATGGTATGTTGACTCTCTACGTAGATGATGCGATATGCGACTTCGGTCCCTTTGGATACCATGAGGGCAAAGAGCAGATTGGAGCGTTCTTCGCGTCGATGCCTGAGGGAATGCCATTTACTATGCATTACATACACAACCATGTTGTCCACGTAACTGGCGATACAGCTACCGGGGAGGCATATTTCGAGGTGCCAGCTACTATGGTAGCTGAGCCAGAAAACAAGGCTATGTGGATAGCCGGGAAATATGTAGAGAACTACGTAAGAGTCGGTGGAGAATGGAAGTACAAGAAGGTAACAGCCCTCTGGTATTACTTTACTCCCTACGAGGAAGGCTGGGTTGAAACGCCAATGTATGGGGAGTAATTCGGTTTTGTTTAGCTAATCAATTCCCGAATTGGCTAGACTTTTCTGGTAAGAAGGCACTATCCATTGGATAGTGCCTTCTTTTTAAACAAAAGGGCAGGCTACTTGCGGCTGGTTAGTATTAAACACCGCCTAGTTTTACTAACTCCTCTGCGGTGAAATCATCCAGGTCAAATATTGGTCCGTCCTGGCATACTTGCTTCAGTCCGTTTTTCGTCCTCACCGTACATCCGTAGCAGACTCCAAGCCCACACCCCATCCTTACCTCCAGGGAAATCTGGACTGGCTTTTCTTTAAGTCTAAGCTCTTGCTTTCTTAGTACCATATCACGATACATTGGCATAGGCCCACAGGCAAAGATTTGGTCGGCTCTATCAGCAAAATCGGACAGGAAGTCGGTTATCATGCCCTTTCGTCCCGCAGAGCCGTCTTCGGTAAAGAAGCTAAACTCTAATCCAGGAGGTAGCAAATGCTCAGGGCAAAGATGACCCCGTATTCGGGCGCCATGGAGTAGTGTTACCGAGCATCCTTGTTCCAGGGCTTCTTGAGCCAGAAAACATAGTGGCGCAATACCAATACCGCCCGCCACTAATAGCAGATTACGCGAACTAAGCTGAATAGAATAACCATTGCCCAATGGTCCCAGCAGGTCAATATTATTACCGGCTTGGCACTGGGCCAGCCAGTGGGTGCCTTCACCGATTACAGTGAACAGAAAGGCAAGCTTATTATTATCTAGCCGGTGGATGCTCAACGGGCGGCGCAGCGGGTGCTCAGCGTCTTCTCCACAGCGCACCATGACAAATTGTCCCGGCTGGGCTGTAGAGGCTATTGGGGGTGATTCCAGCCAGATAAGGTAAACCCCCGGCATTACTTCGCTATTAGAAATAATGGTAGCTAAAACTTGCTCCAAGCCATTACCCTTTCAGACTGTTTAACAACCTGCCTGACCCCCTCTCCTTTTAAGGAGAGGGGGATAAAGCGGGTTCCCTGAAAAATCAAAGATTTTTTAGGGTGCATAAAGGGGGTGAGGTTAATAAACAATCTCCTTTCAGTCTTTTCTTGTCCGGTATGTTGATAAGGGTTGAGCGCTACAAATTTGACCTCCGTTGACCAGTGCCTCGGCAGCAGCCCGAGCCGTGTCAAGAGAGGTAAAGCAAGGGATGCGCTTCTCAGCCGCCGCCCGGCGGATGTGAAAGCCGTCCCTTAGCGGAATACGACCTCCGGTAATGGTATTGACCACACCATTTACTGTCCCATCATTAATGATGTCAATAACATTGGGATGCCCCTCACTCAATTTCTTGCTTATCATTTTTACCGGCAGTCCCGCCGCCTCAATCATAGCGGCTGTGCCCTCGGTGGCATAGAGTTTACAGCCGGCTGACGAGAACCTCCTGATTATAGGTAGCGCTTCAGGCTTATTCCTGTCGGCAATACTGAAAAGTATAGCCTCTTGAGGTAGTAGCATCAGCCCCGCCGCCAGCAGAGCCTTGGCTAGGGCAGCGTCAAAGGTGTAATCAATCCCCATGACCTCTCCCGTGGACTTCATTTCCGGACCAAGATAGGTGTCAACGCCAAGTAGTTTTGACATAGAAAAAACCGGGGCTTTAATACCAAACAGCTTTTGTCTTGGCCATAATCCAGTCTCATAGCCCTGTTCCTTGAGGCTCTTGCCCAGCATAACCTTGGTGGCCACGTTTACCATTGGCACCCCGGTGACCTTGGAGATAAACGGGATGGTTCGGCTAGCCCGGGGATTAACCTCCAAGACATAAACTGATGAGCCTTGACTGCTTGACATAATAACAAATTGAATGTTCATTAAGCCTCTAATGTTAAGCCCCAGTCCTATCCTGATGGCATAGTCAACGATAGTTTCTATCTCGGGCTCGGTCAGATTTACTCCGGGGTAGACTGCCATAGAATCTCCGCTATGGACTCCTGCCCGCTCAATGTGCTCCATTATTCCAGGAATGAGAACCCGCTCCCCGTCGCCTATGGCATCAACCTCTACCTCTTTCCCCTCCAGATATTTATCAATGAGGACAGGGTGTTTGGTGTCCAGTTCCATAGCCAGGCTCATGTAACGGGTAAGTTCGCTGGCGTCATGCACTATTTCCATAGCTCTACCGCCGAGGACATAGCTGGGGCGGACCAACACCGGGTAACCGATGAGCTTGGCGATACCCAGGGCTTCATCAACCGAGGTTACCCCGGCTCCCGGGGGCTGGGGGACACCTAGCTGGTTAAGGAAGTTCTCAAACCGGCGCCTGTCCTCAGCGAGGTCAATAACCTCGGCACTGGAGCCGAGGAGAGGCATGCCGCTGCGGGATAATGGCTCAGCCAGGTTTATAGCAGTTTGCCCACCAAATTGGACTATAGATGGTGACGGGGTATTATCCCACGATTTAGTTTCCGCGCTTTCATTTTCCAGAATATCACGCAGGCTCTCCTCATCCAGGGCTTCAAAGTAAAGGCGGTCGCTGGTATCAAAATCGGTGGACACCGTTTCTGGATTGGAGTTGACCATAATGCTCTTGAAGCCGGATTCCTGCAATGCCCAGGCTGAGTGCACGCTACAGTAGTCAAATTCAAT
>DAOUFA010000115.1:0-5154 GCA_034430355.1 Dehalococcoidales bacterium | reverse complement strand
AAACATCGGGTGGGGTCAGGGTAAGCTTCTGGTCAATCACCCCCAGGCTGACATCGGTTATCATACCGAAGAAACGTTGCTTCTCCCCCTCAATGGTTACATAGCGCCCGACCGCCATATCCTCAACTGAAGCTGAGCTGTCCAGCCTCACCTCTACCCCTTTGGTTAGTGAACCTGAGGTAACAATGCCCAACCTTTTAGTCTCATTCATGTTTTAATCCTCCCCAGAATAGCTTTAAGCTGGTTGAAATTGCCGCTGAGTAATATGGCTAATTCCTTGCCGGCGGCGACTAAGAAAGCACGCCGGTCTTCATATACCTGACTCATCTGGCGAAGACAGGCGGCAACAAGTTCATCCATGGCAACCGGCAGGCGAGTGTTAATCAATATGTTGAGGAAGTCAAAGGACTGGCTGAACTCCTTCACCTCCTCCGGAGAGCACAGGTAAACAAAGCCGTGGATTCGGGCTGGTTTGGGTGGCAGGTAGTGGTGCAGTTTATCACCCTGCCTGTGCCCAACGACCAAGGCACTGAATTCACTTTTAAGTAGCTTCAAAAGCTGAGGGCTTGCCTGGTAGACTGCCTCTTCAGAGGTCTCATCCTTGCCTCGGGCGATGGGGCGCCGCCCCGGCTCAAAGCTGGTGGTGGTAGCATTATAGACGATACCATATAGCTCCACGCCTGAATCTCTGGTCTTTACCAGGCTGCCTAGCGGCGGCGACTGATAAAGCTCATAGCACTGGGCGACAAAATCGTTAGTGCTGGCTTCAATAACCTCACCTACTCTCTGCAGTTCATCCATGTTCAATTATTAACCTCACCAATCTAAGTTTTTGATAGGTAACCCACGTTACCCTACCTGACAGTTTACCTGAGCAGGGCTTTCCTGCCCACAACCTCCTGCTTTTGGTGCCACCTCTGGACAGCCTCAATTACTTCGTCAGGATGGTCACAAATTCTTAGTAGGTTAAGGTCATCTTCAGAGATAAACTTTCTTGCCAGGACAGAGCTCTGTAGCCAGTCCAGAAATCCTTTCCAGTATTGGCTATCGAACAATATTACCGGGAAGGGCTTTATCTTATGGCTCTGTATCAGGTTTAGCACCTCAGTTAGCTCATCAAGCGTGCCTAAGCCGCCGGGCATTATGACAAAGGCAGTGGCATACTTCACCAGCATCACCTTGCGGACAAAGAAATGATGAAACGTTATTGACTTCATGCAGTAAATATTGCCAGTCTGCTCCTCGGTCAGTTCAATATTTAGCCCGACTGAAGTAACCCCGGCTTTAAGGGCACCTTTGTTGGCTGCCTCCATCACGCCAGGTCCACCGCCGGTGATGATGGAGAAGCCCATCTGCCCCAGCCGATAGGCTATTTCTTCCGTCTGGGCATATAGCTTATCATCTACCTTTAGCCGGGAAGAGCCATATATGGTTACCGCCGGCTCTATGCCAGAAAGGCTGTCAAATCCCTCCACCAGCTCCCCGATTATTTGGAACATGCGCCACGACTCTTCCTTGGCTAACTCGTTTATTTCATATCCGTATGTCATGCTGCCCTCCCCAGGAGAATATCACCTACTATTTTAGTCATTACCGCCGAAATTTGGTAATTTACCTGTCTCCCTTATACCCGTTAGATTTTATAAGGTAACCCTATCCCCTTTATCCCCTTCCCCTTGATAAGGGGAAGGGGAATGGGTTGTATAAGAGAGGCTCCGCCTCTCTTTGACTCTCCCTTTTCCTATTTTACTTTTTCTTCTTTTCCTTTTCCTTCTTGGGCTTTTTCACATTCTTTCTTCCCTTAGTCCCCATCTCTTCCCTCCTTTTATATATATATTAACGCTTAGTAAGCAACCTAACTATCCAATATAAATTAAAACAGAGCATCATTTCTAGGGAATGGGCTAACAAAAATATTACCTGTTAGTAATTCTCTCTGACTTTGATGTAACTGTTTCAGTCGGTAGAGAGGATTCTCATAGTACCGAACGTCACCCAATCTAACGTCTTCAGGGCGATAAAACAGCTTTTCCCTATAGTTGCATTTGCGGTTAGCATGAGCATATCTATCATATTGATGTGGTTTATTGAAAATAAACCAAAAATAGCCGAAATCATCATCAACTTTCCGGCAAAGTGACCGATAAAGTTTTCCTTCGTTCTTCAATTTAATATGTCGCCATCTGAGGTAGTAGATTGCGTGCTGAAGGTGCATTGATAACAAATGGCACACATAGAGCAGTGCCAATTCACTGAGATAATGGTTATAAACAATGTCAAGTCCAGTTTGGTAAAACTTGCGTTCCCTCACAATGCTAAGACTGTCACTTGTGGAATGCGAGAAATTACTTAGGAAATTATAATGGACAAGCACTCTAGTGGAAGTCTTCTTGTCCAAAACACCATTTAAGCGGAGATTTTCCAAAATCTTATCAAAGCTTAGGAAATACCTATACAACACGCCATAATTCTTATTTATCTCAGTTTTTACTTTTCTTGGGATGCTTGCCCATTCGCCTGCAAGGAAACGGAGAGTCGGTAGTTTATCCTGAAGTTTTTCTCCTTTCACAAAGTATTCTAGTGGGCGGAAATCATGCCACGCACTGTAATAAAAGGGAATCACGACACCAGTGTCATTACCCTTATCATCAACGACCGGTATCCCACGTAGCACAGCAACGAGAGTATTCTTATCTTCTACGTATGTTGTTATCAAGCGGTTACCAAACTTTTGTTGTACCTGCTGAATGAGTCTATCCTTGGCATGGTTCAGACTTGGGTCGTTCTTGGCTCTTTTTATTCTTATCCTAAGGGGATACTTATCACAAGCACTTATCAGTCTAAGAACGAAATACGCTTCAAACGCCATACGTATCAAGTGGTAAGCATCCCGATAATAGCCTTCAATAGTGTTCTTCTTGGCATTTTGGAGGGAAAGAGTTTGGATTCGGATGAAGTCTAAGATCTCCCTGTCTTGCATCCACGATGAACTACCCCATTGCACATCATTGGGTAGTCCTCTGATTGCTGCAATTAGCTCATCAATGAGATTAACTAGTTCTTGGTGCTCTGTAAGCGTTTGTGTGGCAACGTCTGAGTTCATTTATTTCTCTTTAATAGGCAATTCTTTATCTAAACCCACCTCGTCCTTTTGCTGAAGCTTTTGGCGGAGGTGAGGCTGGGCAAATGTTCCTCCACCAGGGATGATTCTACCAACTGCCAGAAGTTTTCCCTGTCGGCGGCGGTTACCACCGCCTGTTCATGGGCTTCGCTTAAGGCCACCGGGTATCCCTGCCCCCGCTGGCACTGGTCTAAGACCAGGGCATGGGTGAGATTAAGCAGGATTTCATCTATGGCTACCCACCGCGGAATCTCAACCCGGGCTATCTCGTCATCCAGCCTCAGGTAGAAGAAATAGACCTGATGCTCCCCGTAGCGCTTCTGGACTACAGACGACTGACTGATAAACAGCGCCGACCTTTCTCCCTGACCTAATAGATTCAGGAATAGCTCTCTATCCCGAACGCCAGCCACTTCATCGCAGTCCCGTTTGTCACAGGTTTTACAATGGAGGTCGGTATCAAGAATATCCTGGGGGCAGAGAGCCACCCGTAGGGCATTAACCACATCGGTGCTGCGGGGAAAGCTAATATAGCTGGCCAGGGCAAGCCTCTTATCATTATTGAGTTTTCTCATCTCGTCAAGATAGCTGAGGAAGCCTTTGTCCAGTAGAGCCTCGGCGACAAATTCAGGGTAAGCCTCCAGACCCCAGAGGATAAGCGAGCCGTCAAGTAGTGCCAGACTGGAGCTAGCCGGCGGCAGCTCCGATGCCAGTTTGGCTAACTGGTGGCACTCGTCTACGCCACGCTTGATACCTAAAAGCGTGCCTTCTATTAATTGCTCACGACCTTTAACCCCGGTCGGGGCAATAACCAGGTCTTCATCCCCGGAATAGAGACTGGGGAAGCTATCAAGGGTGGCACTGGGGGAGTCACCATAGTTAAGGACGACCGAACCTATGTTTATCAGGTAGCACCTAGTTGACCGATGTCGGTCAACATCAATATGAGAGCCATCGGTCGCCAGAACGGTGAATTCGGTGGGGGTGGGTGGTGGTTGGTAGTGCCGGTCAAGCCCATCGACCAGACCAGCCACCAGCCAGGTAGTCCGGCTGGAGGCAATCTTCCTCTTTAAATTATTGAACTCGGAGGTCTGGCTATGAAGGACATCCAGAGCATAGTTTAGGCGCCGTTGCCTTTCCTCCCTGCCAGCCTTCAGCCTGGCGACCATATTTCCGACCTGCGCTACAACCCGAGCTAAGTTTAGCGACACCGCTCTTACCCTGTAAGTGATTAACGGGACCGATGACCCTTGTTATTTCGTTTATTATACCACGTTGTAACATTCGGGATGAAAGGTATTTATTGCTGGCTGGGTATTGTCTCTGGTATCATTAAATCGGCTAATTTGGCAAAAGGGAGTGCATTATGAAGGTAGGCTATGTTTATCACCCCATTTATCTCAAGCATGATACCGGCGGGCACCCGGAAAACGCCCGGAGGTTAGAGGCAATTATTTCCCACCTGGAACAGACCGGGCTTAAGCCAAAGTTATCACCAATTGAGCCCCGGGTGGCTACTACCGAGGAAATATCGTTAGTCCATCGTAAGCAATATATATCATATATCCGGGAGATGGCTGAAAACGGTGGCGGCTGGCTGGATGTTGATACCGTAATGTCGCCTGATTCCTATGATGCCGCCCTTTATGCTGCTGGTGGCGTGATTAGGGCAACCGAGGCAGTTATGGATGGGGAGGTAGGCAGTGCCTTTGCCCTGGTCAGACCCCCGGGACACCATGCCACTGCCACTCAGGCTGAGGGCTTCTGTCTGTTTAATAATATCGCTATTGCGGCTAAGTATGCTCTGAATAAATATAAACTACCACGCCTGGCTATCATTGATTTTGACGTGCATCACGGTAATGGCACCCAGGACACTTTTTACGGTGACCCTCAGGTGCTTTACATATCAACCCACCAGTCCCCTCTTTACCCGGGAACAGGTAGAATTGAGGAGACCGGTAGCGGGGAGGGTAAGGGAGCCACAGTTAACATACCACTGCCCCCGGGCAGTGGCGATGCTGAATATTTAG
>DAOUFA010000114.1:0-17212 GCA_034430355.1 Dehalococcoidales bacterium | reverse complement strand
GCGATGGGTATCCCCCGCCACGACGTCATCATTGACTGCCTGGCTTTCAGCGTGGGCGCTGATACCAGCTCGGGGCTGGTCACCATTGACACAATTCGCCGGGTTAAAGCCGAGCTGGGAGTGAACCTGACGCTGGGGGCGAGCAATGTCTCCTTCGGACTGCCTGACCGCACCCTACTCAACAGAGCCTTCATAGCTATGGCTATTGCCGCCGGCGTGACCTGCCTCATCACGGATGTAGCCAGGGTTCGTCCCATGGTTCGGGCGGCTGACCTTGTCCTGGGTCGTGATAAGCACGCCCGGCGCTATATTGGAGCCTACCGCCAGCGCCAGAAGCCGGGGAAGTAATAACTACTGGGGAAGGGGGGATTTGAACCCCCACGCCTTGCGGCACATGATCCTAAGTCATGCTCGTCTGCCAATTCCGACACTTCCCCCAATTACAAAAGCTTGTAAAATAGTATAATAAAAATGAAGCCCTGTCAAAGCTAACAGGGCTTCACTGCTATGCCCGGTCTGATGCAGTCATAATCAGCTATCAGACCACATTCTACCCATTTCGGGGAGCGGTGATAATACCACCACCCCCCCCTATCCTACAGCTAATCAGCCGACAACACTTCTATGCAGGCACCCACCACCAAGGCTCCCACCACTCAGGCAGTGCGAAGGGGGTCCGGCTCTCAAAGTTCTTCATCTCCGCCTCGGAGATGGCAAAGTCAAACAAGCCGAGCTCACCCATGAAATCAGACACGCACTTTTCCTTCTGCCAGCCGGTAAGCGGGCGGACTTTCCCCCAATGCCACCACCACGAGTAGTAAGCTCCGCTCCAGGTAATCTCCAGGGTGTATTTGCCCAGGTTACACTCGCCAATAATGAGCTCAGGGGGGGCGCCCGTAACCCCAGCGATAACCTCGGTGATACTGACCTGCCACACCTCATGCGGGCTGAGCACCCCAAGCTCACTCTCCACATTACAGGGTATCATTATCCCTGCGTAGTCAGCCCAGTCCTGGGGCGTGCCCTCAAAGATAACCTCCTCAGCATACCAGCCGCAGCAGGCGTCTTCACCGGCGATGAGCGCCACCCACTCTATAGTCAGGTACTGCTCGCAGTTGGGGTTGGTAACGATGAACTGGGTATCCCACCATTGCTCCTGGTACCAATAAGGTTCATATAAATAATCATCATATCCCATCTCGCCGACGCCGATGAGCTTGTTGCCGCCCACATCCTCATGCTCAAAAGGAAAACCATTGGCATAGACCAGACCGCCAACACCCACCGCCAGGGCTAATGTTACCGCCAGACCAATCATAATTATTTTCTTCTTCTTACTCACCCTTCACCTCCTGTTATTAGATTGGATTCCACTACCCTCTCCCCTAATCTCAAAGCTAATCAGCAGAACAACACTTCTAATCAAGCCCGTTCAACCACCACCCAGGCAGTGAGAAGGGGGTCCGGCTCTCAAAGTTCTTCATCTCCGCCTCGGAGATGGCAAAGTCAAAACCTATCTGCGCCCCAAAGAAATCAGACACGCACTTTTCCTTCTGCCAGCCGGTAAGCGGGCGGACCCTCCCCCGATACCACCACCAGCCCGTGGTGTAGCCAGTGCTACTCCAGGTAATCTCCAGGGTGTATTTGCTCAGGTCAAGCTCATAAGGGGAGTAGTCGAGAAGCTCGGCGATGCTGACCTGCCACACCTCATGCGGGCTGAGCACCCCAAGCTCACTCTCCACATTACCGGGTATGTCTATATACCCCACGGTATAGTCATACCAGTCCTGGGGCGTGCCCTCAAAGATAACGTCCTCAGCATACCAGTAAGGACCGTCGCCGCCCACGGAAGGATAAACATCCTCACCGGCGATGAGCGCCACCCACTCTATGGTCAGGTCCTGCTCGCAGTTGGGGTTGGTAACAATGAAGTGGGTATCCCACCATTGTTCTTGGAACCAATAGCCGTCATACACATCATATCCCATCTCGCCGACGCCGATAAGCTTGTTTCCGCCCACATCCTCATGGGGGCCAAGACCAAAATTAGCAAAGGCTAGGCCGCCAACAGTCATTACCAAAGCTACGGTTACCGCCACCGCCACCATAATTATTTTCCTCTTCTTACTCACCTGTCACCTCCTGTTATTAGATTAGTTAATTTACTCTTCGCCATCTGGCGAAAATAGTAGGCAAAGCCTAGCACAACCACTTTTATTTGTCAATACCCTGAGATTATTTATAACGGGTGAGGGGTTAGTAGACAACCTCAATACTTAGAAGTTATTTAGCAACCTATCCCCCTAACCCCCTTCCCTTGATAAGGGAAGGGGGAGTGTAGGTAAGAGAGGGGCTTCGCCCCTCTCTAAAATCTCTTCCCCCATGATAGGAATATGTACCCTATTATGGAGAGTCAAAGGGAGGCTTATAAGGGAGGGGGATAAAGGGGGTGGGTTAATAAATATCTAAATCTAGAGGGGGTGAGGTTAATAAACAACAATCTCATACCTAAACGTTGACAAAGACCACGATTGAGGCTAGGATTTGTCGTGGAAAGATACCCTCGCGGTTAACCGGATGAACTATTTTGCCTACGGCTTTAATCTGAACCGAAAGCAGATGCGGGAACGCTGCCCCGACAGCAAGCCCATGTCCATCGCCACCCTCCATCACTATAAGCTGGTATTTGTCGGCTGGTCGAGGCAATGGCGGGGTGGAGTGGCCAGCATCAGACCGTTCCGGGGGGAGAGGGTGCTGGGGGCTATCTATGAAGTCTCGGACCGGGACCTGAGGCGGCTGGACAGCGACGAGGGTTATCCCGGCGACTCCAACCGATTGAATGTTACCGTATTTACCGAAAACAATAAGCTGATAGAAGCCGTAACCTACATCAAAGCCAGGCAATCAGAAGAAACACCGCCTTCGCCGGAGTATCTAGCCATCATCCAGCAGGGCTGTAAAGATTGGGGACTGGTGTGATTCGGCTCACTGAGGTTAAGAAAGACACTAATATAAATAAGGAAGAGCAAATAAAAAGGAGGCAGGTTATGGCTGTCAAAGCCGCATTTGTCGCCATGGCGCCTGAGGCTGATGCCGAGAGGCATAGAACTACCATCAAAACCCCCAAGCTTGAACTTATCTCAGTCGTAGCTGACCTGGGGAATTTTGACCAGGTAGTTGATGTCTGCCGGAAGCTGGTTCAAAATGAAGGCGTCCAGGTTCTCATCCTTTGCCCCGGCTTCTCCCACCAGGAGGTGGCGGAGGTAGCCAACGCCGTCGGTGACGGAGTCCCGATAAATGTAGCCCGGGGGGACACGCCGAGTGTCAACCTAAGCCGCCGCATTTTTAAGGAGGCGGGGTGGTAGCCAGAAGAGCACCAGGGGGCAGTAAATTGTATCTTCTATATTCTTACTGATATGCCTCTTTGTTTCAGGTATTGCTTAGCCTGTGAAATTGAGATTTCACCAAAATGGAAGATTGAAGCTGCTAAAACCGCCGATGCTTTGCCGATTACCACCGCCTCATAGAGATGCTCCAGCTTGCCGGCACCTCCTGAAGCGGTAACCGGAATGCCGACGGCTTCGGCTGCGGCTCTGGTCATCTCTAAATCATAGCCTTCCCTGGTGCCATCAGCATCCTTGCTGGTGAGCAAAATCTCACCAGCCCCCAGTTCCTCTACCCTCTTTGCCCAGTCAACAATGGCTATGCCAGTAGCCTCGCTGCCACTCTTAACCACCACCTCCAGCCGGGGAGGACCACTGCCCGGTGGATTCTTCCTGCCATCAATGGCTACCACGAGCCTCTCCTTACCAAATTTCTCAGCCGCCATCTTTATAAGCTCAGGCTCCCTGACCGCGGCTGTATTTATAGAAACCTTGTCCACACCAAGGTCAAGTAACGCCTTCATATCCTCAAGGCTGCCGATACCACCGCCGACAGCGAAGGGAACAGTAGTCACCTCGCTGACCTTCTTGACCCACTCCAGTCTTGTCTTCCTATTTTCTACAGTGGCAAAGATATCAAGGAAAACAAGCTCATCAGCACCTTCGCGGCAATAAGCGGCGGCGGCTTCTACCGGGTCGCGGGCATCCCTAAGGTTGACAAATTTTACCCCTTTGACCACTCTGCCATCCTTGACATCCAAGCAGGGTATGATTTTTACCTCTTTCATCTCACAGCTCCTTAAAGTTGATTAAATTTTGGTGGTCCACCACGGTGCTCATAGCCAGGTAATAGGAAAACGTTTACCTAATTACACCGCAACTGATTATTGTTGTCAAGACCTGATAAATCTTGACTACAAGTTTGTCTTGGGCTAAAGTTGAAATAGTGAAAAATTCAATTCTAATGCCTACCAACAGGAGGTGGGGTCGCTGAAAGCAGTTATTCTGGTTGGTGGCGAGGGTACACGGCTACACCCGCTCACCTATGAGATACCTAAGGCCATGGTGCCGGTACTGAATCGGCCCTTCCTGGAACATACCATCGCTTATCTTAAGAACTACAAGGTTAAGGATATCATTCTGGCATTGAGCTATCTCCCCGAGGCTATTCAGAATTACTTTGGGGACGGCAGTAACTCAGGGGTGAAGCTGAACTATGCCGTGGAAGATAATCCACTGGGCACGGCCGGGGCAGTAAAGAATGCGGAACGATACTTAACCAGCACCTTTGTCGTCCTCAATGGGGACGTCTTCACCGACATTGATATCGCCGATATGCTCGCCTTTCATCGGGGCAAAGGGGCAAAGGCAACCATAGGCCTGACGTGGGTGGATGACCCCCGTGCCTTCGGGATAGTTGAAACCGAGAGTGATGGAAGGGTCAGGCGCTTCATAGAAAAACCCAGCCCTGCCCAAGTAACCACCAACTGGATAAACGCCGGCGTTTACCTCCTTGAGCCGGAAGTTTTAGAGCACGTGCCACCAAATACTCACTACATGTTTGGGAAGGAGCTGTTTCCGCTCCTCCTTAAGCTTGGTGAGCCGGTCTATGGTTTTCCATCCAGCGGCTACTTTCTTGATATGGGAACGCCGGGGAACTACCTTCGCCTGAATTGCGACCTTTTGTTGTTGAAAGCCAAAAGTGCCCTCATTGGCGGTTTAAATCGGGAGGGGGTAGGCTGCGACAAGGAGGTTATTATCCATCCTTCAGCCGAGGTAGTAGGACCAGCCGTAATCGGCAGCAGATGCCGAATAGACCAAAAAGCATGCATTAAGGGACCGGTGGTTATGGGGGCAGATTGCTATATAGGAGAGGGCGCTAATATAGAGGTGGCTGTCCTGTGGCGGGGGGTTAATATTGGTGCCGGTGTCACTCTTAAACAGTGTATTCTGGGCACTAATACCAAGATAGAGGACAATGAACAGGTTATTAACGCTGTGGTCACTTCCGACAAAGCGCAGGTTGTCCTGATTGAAGGTAGTTACGGTTGATAATGGTAGCCCCAGTAGTCATTATTGGCACTACGGGGTAGTTAGATTGGGGCGGTAGCAACTACTGTCGTACCCTTGCCCAGCTTAGACTTCAGCTTTAAGTTACCGCCAAGCAACTGTACCCGCTCTTGCATTCCAGCCAAGCCAAGCTTACCGGTATGGGGTAAGTCACCCAGGCTTTCTGGAAGCTCAAAACCTATGCCATCATCACTGATAGTAACCCGGGCTTTCTGCTTCTCGAACTCGACTTTAACCTCAGCCTTTGAGGCCTGGGCGTGCTTGGCTACGTTCCTCAACGCCTCCTGAACAATGCGGAAAAGTATTAACTCCGCTTCCTGAGAGAACCTCCGCACATCACCAACCACCTCCAAAGTAGTCTCAACCCCGTATTCCTTCTTGAGCTCACCAGTCACCCACTCCAGCGCCGGAAGTAAACCCAAATCGTCAAGAATGGAGGGTCTTAGGTCACGACTGAAGCGACGCACCTCCCGCAATACATCCCTGATCTGCTCATAGAAACCCCATAGAGCCTTAGCTTCTCTTACCGGCAGTTTTGCCTTGTCACCAAGCAAGTTCTCCAACTGATGAAGCAGGGCAATAAGAGTTTGAGCAGTGCTATCATGGAGCTCACGAGCGATACGTCTACGCTCTTCTTCCTGAGCTCGGGTAATCTCCTGCAGGTAATAACGCAGGTTTTCCTGCATTCGCTTTTCTTCAGTGATGTCTCTGGCAATGTTTTGGAAGGCTATAAGCTGACCATTGCTGAAGATTGGGCTGGTAGTTAACCTCAGGATGGCTTCAGTCTCATCCTTTCTGATGAGGTGCTGTTCGTAGGGCTGAGCTACAGCCTCGCCTTTAACCAACCGGCGGCGAACCTCTTTAGCCAAGCGCAAGCCTTCTTCAGAAAGGAGAGTTTTCACATTCCCCTTAGCCAGCTCTTCAGCACTAAGTCCGGTGAGCTTTTCGGCGGCTTTGTTTGCCTTTATAATGTTGCCCTTTAAATCGTGGACCCAAATAGCATCAGGGGCAACCTCAAATAGCTCTCTATAGCTTCTCTCTGACTCTTGCAGTGCTTCCTCCGTCCTTTTCTTCTCAGTTATGTCACGCCTTAAATCGACAAATTTTACTATTTCTCCACTTTCATCAAATATCGGAGAGCTCTTTATGGAGAAGTACCTGCCAAACCGCTCTTCATACCGCTCTATTGATTCTACCTGTCTGGTCTCCAATGTGCGCCGGCAAGGACACCCTGCCTCGGGACAATCGGTGCCGCTAATGATTTCATAACACTTTTTCCCAATTACTTCCTCCCGGCTCTTTCCCAGAAGCGCTAATCCACTATCACTTATGTTTTCTATGTTGTAATCTCTATCAATAATCAACATAACATCTTCCAGGGCATTGAATGAACCACGCCACTTTTCCTCCTCGGCTTTCAGCAAAGTATCGGTCACCCGAATGCGCTCTTGCTCCCTGCGGTGCACCTGAAATAACAGGTTCACTGCAGCCCCGATGCCGATAACAGCACCCGTCTCAAACAAAGCATCAGCCGGGTTCGGGGAGATTAAAATAGCCCGGGGTAACATAACCCCCAAAGCCACCACCAGGCTAGCTATCCCCCCCCTTATGCCAAAGGCAAAACCGGCATAGATTATAGGTACGAGCAAATAAACCCGCTCTATTGTGTGGCGGGTTAGCCCTAGAAATGAGGAGGGTGCTTCCCAACCCCAAAAAGGTAGCTGCTGGGGGTAGTGAAGAATTATGCCAGCAACAAATAACCCGACAACAAGCCAGAAACGAGGGTTACGTAAAACCCTTAGTACTGGATTTAATAAATATGGAGCCATATACCCAACCTATCCTGATACCCAGAGCGACAGAGAGTCAAGCTAACTCTTCCAATGTGAACCAGCCCTTCTTCATAGCCCGTATTACTGCCTCGGTGCGAGAGCCTACTCCCAATTTATTAAAAATATTCCCTAGATGACTCTCAATAGTACGCACACTGAGATGCAATTCCTCAGCGATGTCACTATTACTCATTCCTCTAGCCGCCATCTTGAGTATGGCGATTTCCCGCATAGTGAGCAAATCCAAGGCGCATTCTCCAGTCAGCTCAACCTTGGTGTGCCTTAACCGCTCCATTACCTTGCGAGCCACGGCTGGATGAAGCACGGCTTCCCCCTTATGCACGGTCTGAATAGCACTGATGAGTTCCCGGCTACTCACATCCTTTAACAAGTAGCCGGCAGCACCTGCCTCTAACAGGGGGAAAATATATTGTTCATAATCATAGGCAGTAAGTATTAATACCACCGCCGAAGGCTGAAGCGCCTTGATTTGCCTGGTAGCTTCAATACCATTGAGCTTGGGCATGGAGATGTCCATAACAATAACGTCAGGTTTTAGCTGACCCACCATTTGTACCGCCTCCTCACCGTCACCAGCCTCACCAACGACCTCAAAATTTGCCTCACGCTCAAGGAACTGTCGGATACTCTCCCGTACCACTACATGGTTCTCAGCCAGGAGGATAGTAATCTTTTTCATTAAACGTCCTTCATGCTACCAGCTAATCCACACTTTTTAGCCCGGCTACATTTAATCTTAAACCACCTGGCAACTTTCTTCAATAGGGTAAACCCGGGAAAACATTTCCCGGCTGGGGGAAACCACGAACAGGGAGTGGTTGAAATCCCCGAGAAGTTCAACCTTTTCTATGAGGTTTCCCGTAGGCTAAAAATAGGCATCACACGGATGTAGTTATTGCCTAACTATAGTTAACTTGAACTAAATCAGCAGTGTAAAGGAGGAAATGAAATGGGGGTGAGAGCATATCTACTAGTTGATGTTGCCGATGACATGGAGCAGCAGGAGTTTATCACTACCCTCAGAGAGCTGGAGGAGATGCCCGGGGTGGACTTTGTCGACCCTGTTATTGGCTCTCGTGACATGGTGATTATGGTGGACGCCCCGGTGACAGTGGAGGCGATAGCGAGCAAGATTCGAGCCAAGAAGTGGGTCAAGGACTTAGAGATTCTGAGAATCGTCAGCATGTTTGAGCGCCACCGGGTATCCAAGAGGGAGCTTCTCAAGGCATTAAGCCGTAGTGGTGTGTAGTCTCATGCTTCACCTAAATCTACGGGGCTACGAGGCAAACTAAGCAGAAGGAGATAACATGGTTATTGAAGCTAGCGCCAGGGAGAAACCCAGCTTCGTCGTGATTGATGCCATAGTCCACAAACACAATGTGGAAGCCGGGGCGGTGATACCAGTCCTCCAAGAGATTCAAGAAACCTACGGCTATGTGCCCCCGGTAGCTATACAACGCATAGCCGAGAACATGAATGTCCCGGCTAGTGAGGTATTTGGCATAGTTACCTTCTATGCCCAGTTTAGGCTCCAGCCTCTGGGTAAGAACCTAATTAAGGTTTGTCATGGCACTGCCTGTCATCTGTGTGGTACCGAAACGGTGGCTGAGAGACTATCCCAGGTTACCGGTGCCAAGGAGGGAGAGACCAGCCAGGACGGTATGTTCACCGTAGAGCGAGTGGCTTGTCTCGGCTGTTGCAGCTTGGCTCCCTGCATAATGGTCAATGGTGAAACTTACGGGCGACTTACTCCTGAAGCTATTGACAAGATAGTGAATGAAATTCGGAAAAAAGAAGCAAAAGAAGTACCGGCTCCAGTAGGCTAAGCCTACAGACACAAATAGGAGAGATTTATGTCCTGGGCAAGAGACAAAAGTTGGCTAATAAAGGTAGGGCTCGCCTCCTGTGGCATAGCCGCTGGAGGCAGAAAGGTATATGATGCTTTAAGCACCCAGCTTGGTGCCAGGGGACTGGATGTGAAGCTGAAGCAAACTGGGTGTATGGGTATGTGCTACAACGAGGTATTGGTTGAGGTCTTGTCCCCCCAGAAAGAGCGCATATTCTACGGCAAGGTAACCCCGGAGAAGGTTGAACGGATAATCAGTGAACACATTATTGGCGGTAAGCCCGTTACCGAGTGGGTTATACCAGAAGAAGAAATAAACAGCTTTTTAGCTAAACAAACGAGGATTGTGCTCCGAAACTGCGGCATAATTGACCCCGAGTCTATTGATGATTATTTAGCTGCCGACGGCTACCAGGCAATAGACCAGATATTGCGCAGTATGTCACCCCAGGAGGTAGTCAGTGAAGTCACTAATTCCGGCTTGAGGGGAAGAGGTGGCGCCGGATTCCCTACCGGCATCAAATGGGGCTTCGCCCGAAAGTCGGCTGATAGACAAAAATACATAATTTGTAACGCTGATGAAGGTGACCCCGGGGCATTTATGGATAGAAGTGTTCTGGAAAGTGACCCTCACAGTGTTATTGAAGGGATGCTGATAGCTGGCTATGCCGTCGGAGCCTCGGAGGGCTATATTTACGTAAGAGCCGAGTATCCGCTGGCAATTCAGCGATTAGAGATAGCTCTAGCTCAGGCCAGGGAGGCAGGGTTTATCGGTGAGAGTATCCTGGGCTATAATTTTGACTTTGATATAAAAATTAGGCAGGGGGCAGGTGCTTTTGTCTGCGGGGAGGAAACGGCTCTCATCATGTCCATAGAGGGACGGCGGGGAATGCCCCGATTCCGCCCTCCCTTCCCTGCCCAGTCAGGCTTATGGGGCAAACCCACCACTATTAATAATGTAGAGACTTTAGCTAATGTACCCTGGATTATTCTCCATGGTGCCGATGCCTATAATATCTACGGCACCGAGAAAAGCAAGGGGACCAAGGTCTTCGCCCTGGCGGGTAAGGTAGCTCATGGTGGGCTAATAGAAGTCCCCATGGGTATAACCTTGAGGGAGATTGTCTTTGACATCGGTGGTGGAACCTCAACCGGGCTAGAATTCAAAGCCATCCAGATAGGAGGACCGTCTGGTGGTGTTATTCCCGCCAGTTTAGCCGATACCCGCGTAGATTATGAGTCGGTAACTGAGACCGGTGCCATCATGGGCTCGGGCGGATTAATAGTAATGGATGAAAGTAGTTGCGTAGTAGACGTAACTAAGTTCTTCCTCAATTTCACCCAGGCTGAATCCTGCGGCAAGTGCACCTTTTGCCGGGTAGGAACCTTGCGTATGCTTGAGATTTTGCAGCGAATTACCGAAGGTAACGGCAAAGAGGGGGACATAGAACTCCTTGAGGAATTAGCTCAGAATGTAAAGAGGGCTTCGTTGTGCGGGCTGGGACAGACGGCACCTAACCCGGTATTAACCACGGTTAAGTACTTCCGTGATGAATATGAAGCCCATATCTATGAGAAGAAATGTCCCGCCAAGAAATGTCCGGCCTTAATTACCTACGAGATTATCCCGGAGAAATGCCCCGGGTGCGGGCTTTGTACTAAATATTGCCCTACTGGAGCTATCTCGGGAGAGAAAAAGAAGCCTTATGTTATTGATAATGAAAAGTGTATTCGCTGTGGATTATGTATGAAAGTGTGTCGTCTTGATGCCGTATCTGTCCACTAGGGAGAAAGAAATGCCTAAGGTCGCGTTTACATTAAACGGGGAAAAGGTTGAAGTCGAAGTCGGAACCACCATCCTAGAGGCGGCGGAACAGAATGGAGTCAAGATACCTACTCTATGCCACGACCCTCGTCTGAAACCGGCCGCCGCCTGTCGTCTCTGTCTGGTAGAGGTGGACGGGAGTGGCGGGCCAACGCCGGCATGTATCACACCGGTAACAAAAGGCATGGTGGTGAGGACAAAAACCGATGACCTCATTAACATTCGCCGAATGGCTTTGGAACTACTTCTCTCCGACCACTATGGTGATTGTGTTGCTCCCTGTAAGCTTGCCTGCCCGGCGGGAATTGATATTCAGGGCTATATTAGCCTCATTGCCAATGGTCAGTATAGAGAAGCGTTAAAATTAATCAGGGAGTCTAACCCCCTGCCCCTTGTCTGCGGGCGAGTATGCCCCCGCTTCTGTGAAATCAAATGCCGCCGGAATTTGGTGGATGAGCCGGTAGCTATAAACGCCCTAAAGCGGTTTGCCGCCGATTATGACCAGAATAACGGAAATCCTGATATACCTAAGCCTAAACCAGCTACAGGGCACAAAGTGGCTATTGTCGGTGGAGGTCCTGCCGGCTTATCAGCCGCCTATTACCTTGCCCTTGAGGGGCATGAGGTAACAATCCTGGACGCCAATCCCGAGCTCGGTGGAATGATGAAATACGGCATTCCAGAATATCGCCTCCCCAAAGCAGTCCTAGATAAGGAAATAGCTATTATCGCCAATCTATGCCGTCAAATTCGCGGCAATGTCTCTCTGGGCACAGATTTTACCATTGAAAGTCTGAAGACCATGGGTTATGAAGCCATCTTTATTGCCCTTGGTGCTCAAGCCAACCAGAAGATGAAAATTAAGGGAGAAGACTTGCCCGGTGTTCTTTCCGGGATAGGATTCCTAGGAGATGTAGCCTTGGGCAAGAAGGTAACACTAGGCGAGAAGGTAGCCGTTATCGGGGGTGGTAATACCGCCATAGATGCTGCCCGAACTGCCCTGCGGCTAGGGGCAGGTGAGATAACCGTTGTTTATCGCCGGTCAAGAAATGAAATGCCAGCTAATGAGGAAGAAGTAGCGCAGGCGGAGCAAGAAGGAATCGGAATCCAATTTTTAGCCGCCCCAGTAAGGATAAACCCCCGGAATGGTAAGGTTGACTCCATGGAATGCATCAGAATGGTTCTGGGAGAGCCTGACAGTTCAGGCAGGCGACGGCCAGAGCCAATAGCTGGCTCAGAATTCACCATTAAAGTAGACACAGTAATTATGGCTATTGGTCAGACGCTGGACACTTCCAGCCTTGACCAGGATGGTCAGGTAGAGCTCAACCGCAGAGGATACATCAACACCAATGAGGAAACAATGGAAACCTCCACGAAAGGGGTATTCGCTGGTGGTGACTGTACTTCCGGCCCGGCTACGGTAGTGGAAGCGGTCGCCGCCGGACGAAGAGCAGCAATTTCCATAAACCAATACCTCAGCGGCCAGCAAATTGCCCCCGAGACAAAACCTTATAATTGTAGCAAGGGCGAGTTAGCTGAGATTGACATCACCGACTATGAGCAGGTAGAGCGTATCCCAAGAACTGAAATGCCCGTCCTCGACCCAGAAGAGCGGAAGGGGAACTTTGCCGAGATTGAGCTTGGGTTCACCGAGGAAATGGCTAAACATGAGGCCGGGCGCTGTCTAGCCTGCGGCTGCCAGGATGTATTTGAGTGCCGGTTACGAGAGCTGGCCACTGAGTATCAGGTAAACGGCACTCACTATGCTGGCCGTAAGCGCCACCTGCCCATAAATGAGAACGAGCACCCACATATCCTGAGAGACCAAAACAAATGTATATTGTGTGGGCGTTGTGTCAGAATATGCGACGAGGTCCAGGGTATCGGTGCCCTAGGCTTTACTAACCGCGGCTTTGGCACCAAGATTGAGCCAGCCCTTGGTATGCCTCTATGCGAAACGAACTGCGAATCCTGCGGGCAGTGTATCTCTACCTGCCCTACTGGAGCTTTAACCCCCAAAGTTCACTTACCTAAGCCAGGGCCCTGGAAACTTGAGACTGTGGCTACTACCTGTCCCTACTGCGGTATCGGCTGTAACCTAGAATTGAATATTATCGGGGATAAAATAGTAAAAGTTACCTCCCCGGTTAATAGCCCGGTAAATAATGGTAACCTGTGCAAGAAAGGTGCCTTTAACCCTTGCTCTCTTGACGACTTAAAGCGGCTCAAAACGCCCCTTATTAAACGAAATGGCGACTTAATTGAAGCCAGTTGGGATGAAGCCATAGCCCTAGCCAGTGGAGGTCTGAGACAAATCAGGGAGCGAAGTGGCGGCGAGAGGCTGGCTGTCCTGTCATCCCCCCAACTAACTAATGAAGAGAACTATCTAGCTCAAAAGCTGGCTCGGGTAGCCTTAGGGACTAATAATATAGGCAGTCTAAGCATCCCGGTGGTGAGTGAAGAGCTGGCACGGAGTTTGGGCAAAAATGCTTCCACCTGTTCTTATAACGACATTCTAACCAGCGACCTTATCCTCGCCTTCGGCAGTGACCTCACTGAGGAATATCCAATAATCGCGCTAAAGGTCAGGGAGGCGGTAGCCAAGGGAAGCAAACTGGTTACATTTAATCACCGCGCCACAAGAATGGACCCCCTAGCCAACATCACTCTGAAGGTTAATCCCAGAACGAGCATTGGACTGCTTAGAGCGATGCTGAACTATATCCTCTCTTACGGGCTCGCTGATTATGATTTTGTTCGCTTCCGAACCACTGGCCTGGAAAGCCTTGCCCAGGAGGTGAGAAAATATCCGTTAGAAAAGCTCGCCGACACACTCTGGATAAAACCAGCCAGAATTATTGAAGCCGTCCACCTTTATATTCGAGCCCAAAGACCGGTAATAATAGTCAATGCTGATACCATCACCCCCGCCGAGCTCACCCTAATCAGCAACCTGGCCTTAATCACCGGCAATGTAGGGCGAAGTGGTGCCGGGATAATAGCTCTCCACACCGCTGGTAACGCCCAGGGGCTGATTGACATGGGGGTGAGCTCAAAATACCTCCCCGGCCAGCAACCAATCACTGATGCAGCTGTCAGACAGAAGTTTGAAGCGGCCTGGGGTAAGCCCATACCTGGTGAGGAGGGCAGAGACGCGATTGCCATTATTCAAGGGATAGAGGCAGGGCACATCCAGAGCATCCTCGCTTTAGGTGGCGACGCTACCGGAAAAATAGGAAATGCCATATTTGAAGCCCCGATTTTCTCCGTGCTTATTGATACTGTGTTCCCGGAAACGCCGCCATATCCTGATGTAATTCTGCCCGGAGCCAACTTCACCGAAAGCAAGGGCACCTACACCAATTGCGAACGCCGAATTCAACACCTGCGCCGGGCTATCTCCCCACCAGCGGGTAAGGAGAACTGGGAGATTATCTCAGCGTTATCAACCTGCCTAGGCTATCCAATGAATTATCCCACAGTTTCCAGCATCTATAGAGAAATCGCCAAACTGGCTCCTATGGTTAAGGCAGGGAAAGGAAGGCAATGGCCGTTCCTTAATAATGGCCGATTTAATTTTGAGGATGGTCTAGGTCGACTTCGGCTTGTTGAACCCGAGAATTATGAAATCCTGGAAGCCTTGACCAGCCTGCCCTAAAGGCAAACTCACCCCTCATGAAGTAAATTAAGCATAGCTGTGTGAACCCTTCCGTTGGAGAACAGCAGGTCACTGGTCTCTAACTTCCACGGGTTACCCTTAAAATCAGTTACCTCTCCTCCTGCCTCTTGAACCAACAGAACCCCGGGGGCAACATCCCACGGTTCAATCTTAGTGCTGAAGTAGGCCTCCCCCTTCCCGGCTGCCACCCAGGCTGTTTCCAAGCCAGCTGAGCCAAGCTTGCGCACATCCGTTACTTCCGGGTAAACCTTAGTTAACAGCCGACCAGTCCTCAATCTATCCCTTTCCCCACCTTCGCAGTAAAACAGATAACTTTGCCCAAGGTTAGAAATTTCCGAGACATGGATTCTTCTTTGATTGAGGTAGGCTCCGTTCCCCTTTTCGGCCAAATAGAATTCCCTAATTGCTGGGGCGTAGACTGTGCCTAAAAGAAGTTCTCCCCGGTGCATCACAGCTAGACAAACTGAAAACAGAGGATTTGAACCAGCAAAACCACTGGTGCCATCCAGAGAATCTACAATCCAAAGCCAGTCGGGGTCGCCTTTTAACAGGCCGCTCTCCTCAGTCAGAAGGCTGTGTTGCGGATACCTCTTCCTGATTTCCCGGACAATCAGCTCATCAACCATCTTGTCATATTTGGTTACAGCTTCTTTAACTGAACAACGCATTTTGAGCAGCTGTTCATCTTCTCCAAAATGGGCAAGTAATATATCACCTGCCCGCCTGGCTAAATTTTCGATAAAACCTATCATTAAAGAACCCTCACTCTTGCCAGGTTGGATTATAGCACAGGCTCTGCCCTATGGATATACCAACCCGGCAACAGTTGGCTTTCCGCAACCAGGTCACCCCACGAAAAGACTAGCCTGACATCACCAAACTAAGCTATAATTGGTGTTGAACAGAGGATAAGAATTGAAACAACACTGAAGGTGCTGACGGATATGACCCCTCAGCCCCTGGTGCCGTGGAGCTAGCCAGGAGGCTGGTTGGAAGGTAAATGTAAACCATAAACAAAGGAGTCAAGAGAATGTTTAGGCTGGATAATAAGGTAGCCATCGTAACCGGAGCCGCCGGTGGTATTGGTCGAGCCTGTGCCGAACTAGTGGCTGCCAGCGGGGCAAAGGTGGCTTTAGTGGATTATCGACCCGACCACCTGGCAGAAGCAACCAAAAAGGTGCAAGAGAAAGGCATTGCCCAGGGTTATCAGCTAGATGTAACCAATATACCGGCAATTGCCCTCACCGTCAGCCGCATCAGGCAGGAGCTAGGTGAAGTGGACATTCTTGTCTGCAGTGCTGGCACTAACATTCCCAAGCTGGCTCAAGAGGTCACCGAGGCTGACTGGGATACTATCCTCTCAATCAATACCAAGGGACTATTCTTTTGCAATCAGGCGGTAGCCGTCCAGTCAATGATACCACGTAAGACCGGAGCCATTGTGAACATCGCTTCAATATTCAGTCTCGTTGGTGGGCCGAAGCGGGCTCCTTATTGCGCCAGCAAGGGGGGAGTGGCTCAGCTAACCCGCGCTGAAGCCATCGATTGGGCACCATATAATATTCGCGTAAACGCAGTCGCCCCCACCTTCGTCCTAACCGATATGACCAGGGGTTATTTAAGTGACCCGGAATTCAAAGCCTACGTATTAGACAACACCCCTCTTCACCGTCTGGCAACAGTTGACGATGTAGCCGCCGCCACCTGCTTTCTAGCCAGTGATGAGGCCAAGATGATTACCGGTGTTGTCCTCCCGGTAGATGCCGGGTGGACGGTTCATTGATTTAAAGCTGATAGACTCGGACTAAACCTGTTATAATAGAGCCAGGAAATAGCCAGCGGTCATCAAATTAAGCTTAAATGGAGAGGTAGCAAAGACAACCGTGGGTAAGACATTAGCCGAAAAAATACTGAGCACCAAGTCGGGGAGTGAAGCCAAGGCGGGGGATATTGTTATTGCTAAGGTAGATTTGGTTTTCGTTCAGGATGTTACCGGTCCCTTAGCGGTAAGGCAATTCCAAGCCGCCGGATTTAAGCATCCAGCCAATTCCCTGAAGTTTGCTTTCTTTCTTGACCACGCCGCCCCCAGTCCAAGTTATGAGCTGTCCAATGACCACAAGCTCCTGCGTGACTTTGCCCGGGAGACTGGTAGTTGGCTTTATGATGTTGGCCAAGGTGTCTGCCACCAAATAGTGGCTGAATCTCTAGCCAAGCCGGGTGATTTAATTGTTGGCGCTGACTCCCATACCGTAACGGCTGGGGGGCTGGGGGCTTTTGCCTCGGGGATGGGCTCCACCGACATCGCTGTTACCCTCGGACTAGGTAAAACCTGGCTCCGGGTACCGGAAAGTATTAAGGTAATACTCTCAGGTCGGTTCCCTGATGGTGTCTATGGCAAAGACCTGGTTCTTCACCTCATCGGGCGGATTGGAGCTGATGGCGCTACCTATAAAGCCCTTGAATTCAGCGGTGATGCCATAAGCAATATGAGTATCCCGGAACGCCTTACCGTAGCTAACATGGCGGTTGAAGCCGGGGCTAAGGTCGGACTTT
>DAOUFA010000113.1:0-3736 GCA_034430355.1 Dehalococcoidales bacterium | reverse complement strand
CCAGGGCTTCAAAGTAAAGGCGGTCGCTGGTATCAAAATCGGTGGACACCGTTTCTGGATTGGAGTTGACCATAATGCTCTTGAAGCCGGATTCCTGCAATGCCCAGGCTGAGTGCACGCTACAGTAGTCAAATTCAATGCCCTGTCCAATGCGGATGGGTCCGCTACCGATGACTACCGCCTTGTTTCCCGGCAGGGGTTCAGCCTCATTCTCCACCTCATAGGTGCTGTAGAAGTAGGGGGTAGCCGCATCAAACTCAGCGGCACAGGTATCTACCATCTTATAAACCGGTCGGATATTCCAGCTACGGCGCAGTTGTCTTACCTGCTCGGGGAGCCTATCAGCTAAAGTCCCGATCTGCTCATCAGAAAAGCCAAGTCGTTTTGCCTGCCGCAGAAGCTCCGGCGTCAGTGGCTGAGATAGAAGTTGTTTCTCCAGACCTACAATGTTCTGAAGCTTGGTTATAAACCACAGGTCAATCTTAGTCCGCTCGGCTAGCTGTTCAGTAGTTATCCCTCTTCTCAGCGCCGCCATTATTGCCCATAATCTCAGGTCGTTAGGTGCTAAGGGGTAGGAGTTAATGTCCTTTCCCATCTCCCACTGTCGGTCTTCCCACAGTAGCGACCGGTTACCAAACTCAAGGGAGCGGACTGCCTTCTGCAACGCTGCCTCAAAGCACCTGTCAATAGCCATTACCTCGCCGGTGGCTTTCATCTGGGTGCTAATGACCCTATCGCCTGAGGCAAACTTATCAAAGGGCCAGCGGGGTATTTTGACCACCAGGTAGTCCAGTGCTGGCTCAAAGGCAGCCATTGTTTTTTTGGTTACCGCATTGGGGATTTCATCCAGCCTCTTGCCAACCGCTATTTTAGCCGCCACCCGGGCGATAGGATAGCCGGTGGCCTTACTGGCCAGGGCTGAGCTGCGGCTGACCCGGGGGTTGACCTCAATCACATAGTAGTCATTGCTATTGGGGTCGAGGGCAAACTGTATATTACAACCGCCCTCAACCCCCAGGGCACGGATAATCTTGAGGCTGGCTGTCCGTAACATCTGGTGCTCTTTATTGGTCATAGTCTGGCTGGGAGCGACGACGATGCTATCACCGGTATGCACCCCCATCGGGTCAACATTCTCCATATTGCACACCGTGATGCAGTTATCGGCGCCGTCACGCATCACCTCATACTCTATCTCTTTCCAGCCGACTACCGATTGCTCTACCAGCACCTGGTGAATGGGGCTGGCAGACAGCCCGATGGTTACGGCTTTCTTGAATTCCTCCGGAGTATAGGCCATACCACCCCCTGTCCCCCCCAGAGTGTAGGCGGGACGGATTACCACCGGCAGGCCTATTTTCTGGACTACTTCTCGTGCTTGCTCCAGAGTATTAACGGTGGCGCTCTCCGGCACCGGCTCGCCAATCTTGATTAGCATCTGTTTGAATAGCTCGCGGTCTTCGGCATTCCGTATCGTCTGTATCGGCGTCCCCAGCGACCTGACATTGTATTTGTCCAGGATGCCGGCATTGGCTAAATCTACAGCCAGGTTAAGCCCGGTCTGACCGCCGAGGGTAGGCAGCAAGCCATCGGGGCGCTCCCGCTCAATAATGCGTCCCACCATCTCCACGGTCAGCGGCTCAATATAGACGATATCGGCGATGCCCTCATCAGTCATAATGGTCGCCGGGTTGGAGTTGACCAGCACCGAAACGACTCCCTCCTCCCTCATCGCCTTGCACGCCTGAGTGCCGGCGTAGTCAAACTCCGCCGCCTGCCCGATGACAATCGGCCCCGAACCAATAATTAAGACCTTTTTAGGTTTAGACAATTTTACTCCTTCTCTATTCTTAAGGCTCTTAACAAACCGAATGCTCTAAGTTCAAGAGCAGTTTTAATAAACGCTTTGTCCATACTGCCTTGGCTGAAGCGTTCGTGTACTTTCTCATTTACATTAGCCGGCAAAGAAGTCCCTTCTTCGAGTAGATATATTATCCTGTTGGGGAATCTTTCTTGGAATCTGCCAATCTCGATACAAACGTTTCTTCTAGGATATAGCTTGCCATCTTTTAATTCCTTATCATCGGCAGTTCCTAAAACAATGGCACAATCAGCTTCCTCCAAGTGGAATTCTACTTGCTCATTCACTGATCTTCCCTCACTGGGTTCTTCTTCAATAACCAGAGGTTGGATTCCTAGAGTGGTCAAGAATCTTCGCAAGCTTTCTAAAGAATTTGACATTGGCCCGTGTGCAATAAAGGCTTTGGGGATGTTTCCTTCACCTTTGGGCGGGACATAAGGCTCACCAAAAGTTTCTAATTGCCAAATTATGTTCTCCAAGGTTGTCTTAACATTCGGAAGCTTATGTTCAAATATATATTCATAATCAATTTCTTGGTATCCAGGAATTACCACGCTTTCAGGCATTGGTAGGAATCTAGTTGCCATATCAAATTGATAAAGTAAAAGATTTGCGCGATTGCCTAGCCCATTTAATAATATGGCCCTCACATTTCCTTTCCACGCACTAAAAGTGCCACCTGTAAATTGCGTTACAGAGGCATCATCTCGTAACTGTTCAAGGCTATGTTTTAGGTGCTCTATAATATCTTTAATTTCCATGGAAAACTTAGACTCTCCCCTCCCCATCTTTTCTACCTCACCCCCTTTATCCCCCTCTCCTTCAAAGGAGAGGGGGAGGTTTGGGTGAGAGGGGCTTCGCCCCTCTCAGACACCCTTTATTTCGTCCCCTCTCAAACTCCCTTGTTTTGCCTCTCTTGGACTCCCTTGTATTTTATTTTGCTTTACTCCTTAACTATCCCCTCCTATTCAGGAGAGTTTTAGAGAGGCGAAGCCTCTCTTGCTTTTACTCCCCTTCCCCTTATCAAGGGGAAGGGGATAAAGGGGATAGGGTTACCAATAGAAAGGGATAAAATCCCTTTAAACATCCCCTTATTATAAAGTGACTGAGAAATTGCATAAGTCTATTTCTCCCCCCTCACCATCTCCAGAAACTCGGTGAAGAGGTAGGTGCTGTCCCAGGGGCCGGGGGAGGCTTCGGAGTGGTACTGGATGCCGAAGACGGGTAGCTTCTTGTGGCGTAAGCCGGCTACCGTGCCATCATTGACATTTACATAGGTGACCTCCAGCTCGTCTTTGAGGCTGTCGGGGTCAACGGCGTAGCCATGATTTTGAGCCGTGATGTAGACCTTGTTGGTGGCGAGGTCTCGGACGGGGTGGTTGCCGCCACGGTGCCCGAACTTCAGCTTGAAGGTCCTGGCACCAAAGGCGCGGGCAATTAGCTGATTGCCAAGGCAGATACCCATCATCGGCTTTTTGCCAACCAGTTTTTTAACCGTATCTACAATGTAGTCCAGTAGCTCCGGGTTACCCGGACCGGGGGAGAGGATAATGCCATCGGGTTCTAGTCCCAGAATTTCCTTGGCGGGCATAGTCGCCGGGACAGCCGTTACACAACAGCCCATACTTCGCATGGTGCGCAGGATAGAATATTTCAAGCCACAGTCAAGAACAACTATTTTACATAAACATGGGGAGGTTTCTCCGCTTGATTCTGGCTCCCACTGGTAGGGGGCATCAGTGGTAACCTGCTTAACAAAATCAATTGTCCCGTAGTTGGGCAGCTTTTTTAATTGCTCCAGAGCCTGTTGGGGGGTATCATCGTTAGTTATAATACCCATCATTACCCCTGAGGTGCGCAGTCGGCGGGTGAGCG
>DAOUFA010000112.1:0-9020 GCA_034430355.1 Dehalococcoidales bacterium | reverse complement strand
ACCGGGGTGGTAATGGGGGTGCCGGCTCATGATGAGCGTGATTTTGCTTTTGCCAAGAGGTATGACTTGCCGATAAAGGTGGTAATAGCTCCGCCGGGGTGGCAGGGAGAGGAGTTGGCGGCGGCATATACTGAACCAGGCACTATGGTAAACTCAGGGCAGTTTAACCGACTCCCCAGCCAGCGGGGTATGGAAGCTGTTGCTGATTTTCTACAGGAGAAAGGGTGGGGGAAGCGGGCGGTAAGCTATCGGCTTCGCGATTGGCTTATTTCCCGCCAGCGCTACTGGGGGGCACCAATACCGATAATTTATTGCCCTAACTGTGGTCTTGTCCCTGTCCCCGAATCGGACTTACCGGTATTATTGCCTGAGAATGCTGAGTTTAAGCCTACCGGTGAATCCCCGTTGAAGTACTGTGAGCAGTTTGTTAATACGACCTGCCCGCAGTGTTCATCCCCGGCTAAACGGGAAACCGATACTATGGATACCTTTATGTGCTCCTCGTGGTATTTTCTGCGTTATGCCAGCCCCCATTGTGATACGGCTCCTTTTGCTAGTGATGAGTTAAAGTACTGGCTACCGGTAGACCTGTATACCGGTGGGGCTGAGCATGCGGTTATGCACCTGTTCTATGCCCGCTTCTTTATTAAGGCGCTTCGGGATATGGGGCTGGTTGACTTTGGCGAGCCGTTCAGCCGCCTGTTTAATCAGGGGGTTATTATTGTTGAGCGCCAGAAGATGAGCAAGTCGCGGGGCAATGTGATTACCCCCGATGAGTATGTTTCTGAGTTGGGGGCTGATGCCGTACGTGCCTACCTTATGTTTGTCGCCCCCTGGGAGCAGGGTGGGGAGTGGGATGATAGTGGCATCAGTGGCATGAGCCGCTGGCTTAACCGGGTGTGGAAGTTGGTACTGGAGCCATATAACCCAGATAAGACGGTAGATAACGACGTCAGACAGAAATTAGAGCGGGCGTTACTACGTGATACTCACCAGACTATCAGGAAGGTAACCAATGATTTGGAAAAGCTGCGATTTAATACTATGATAGCCGCCCTTATGGAGTTCACCAACTACCTGGCTAAGGCAAGAGAAACGGGGGTTGTTACTGATTCAACTTGGAGAGCGTCTATAGATAGCCTACTCTTGCTTCTAGCCCCAACCGTCCCTCATCTGGCCGAGGAGTTGTGGCAGAGGACAGGGCACGACTATAGCATTCATAATCAAAGCTGGCCAAAGTGGGATGAGGAGCTGGCTAAGGACGAGGAGATTACCCTGGTCATTCAGGTCAACGGCAAGCTCCGTGACCGACTAGCGGTTCCGGTGTCTATCACTGAGGCTGAAGCCAAAAAGCTGGCACTGGAAAGCCAGCGGGTCAAGGCTCATACTGAAGGCAAGGAGTTAGTTAAGGCGATATATGTCCCGGGGAGACTGGTAAACCTGGTAGTGCGCTAAAGTGAGACAAGGCGGGATGTTTATCAAGGGTAGATTGAAGGGGCTTCGCCCCTTCTAAACCTATTCCTCCCCCTCTCCTTTGAAGGAGAGGGGGACAAAGGGGGTGAGGTTACCATATAAAATTCGGGTTCCCTGAAAAATCGCAGATTTTTTAGGGTGAAAAGGGGGTGAGGTTGATGAACAATCTCACCAAGTAGGAAGGGAGAATCAAGGTGAAGATTACCTTTATTGGCGGTGGGAATATGGGGGAGGCAATATTGTCGGCTGTTTTGGGCAAGAGGCTGAGCCGGCCCCAGGCTACCTCGGTTAGTGATATTAGTCAGTCTCGCCGTCAGCATCTTGAGCAGAAATACGGCGTTACCGTGATGAGTGATAATCGTCAGGCTATAAAAAGAGGCGATGTAGTGGTGCTGGCGATTAAACCTCAAAATCTAGCTGAGGTAACGGCTGAGCTTAATGGTCAGCTTAAGTCGGCGCAACTGGTGTTGTCTATAGTTGCCGGGGCAAGGATTGATACCCTGTGCCGGGGACTAAACCACCATTGTGTAGTCCGGGCGATGCCTAATACCCCGGCCCAGATTGGTCAGGGCATAAGTGTGTGGACGGCTACGACTGAGGTAACCGACCAGCAAAAGGGGTGGGCTGGCTCTATTCTTGGCGCTATGGGTAGAGAGATTTATGTTGATGATGAGAAGTATATTGATATGGCGACGGCGGTAAGTGGTAGCGGTCCGGCTTACATTTTCCTCTTTGCCGAGGCACTGATTGAGGCGGCGAGGCATATTGGTCTGCCCCGTGATATGGCGCAGGAGCTGGTAGTGCAGACATTGCTGGGCTCGGGGCACTTTCTTCAGCAGTCGGGCAAAGAGCCTCTGGCGCTACGTAGAATGGTTACCTCCCCCGGTGGCACCACCGCTGAGGCTTTAGCCCGGTTGGAGAAGGGGAAGTTCACCGAGCTAGTTAAGCAGGCGGTTATTGCTGCCTATAATAAAGCCAAAAGGTTGGGGGAGTAGTAGCCCTCAATTATTCCTTCCCCCCCCATAGTAGATTTATTTCCTGGTTATTTGCAATTTTCCCTGAAAGTAATATAATTAGGAATAGTCAGAGATTTACTACTATTTGGGCTAAGGAGGGTATCATGAGAATTAAGAATATCTGGGGCGAGCCTAAATTCTTTGGCTCAGCTACGGTTGGGCCTAAAGGACAAATGGTCATACCGGTCAATGCTCGCAAAGAGTTAGGCATAGATACCGGAACTACACTCCTATTTTTTACCGGCCACGAAAGCAGAATGTTAGTATTACTCCCAGCTGATGTCATGGAGCACATGTTAGGCAGGATGAGTGAGCAGGTGTCCCGCTTTGAGAAGCTAGTAGAGGATTATAAGTCGAAAGCAGCCACGGGAGAGAAGGGGGATTAGTTAGGTGAAAAGCTGGCAAATTGTAACTGTTTTATTATTGTGCCTGACTTTGGCTGGCGCTGTGGCTTGTAGCCCATTTGGGGGTGGGGGTGATGAGGAAGAGGTTACCAGCCAAACGGTTGAGGTGGTGCGGGGCGATTTAATCATTAGCGTTAGCGGCAGCGGTAGTATAGGTGTTGCTAATGAAGTGAAGTTAGCCTTTGACGGCGGCGGTAAGGTAGACAAGATATATGTTGACGAGGGTGATGAGGTCAGCCAGGGTGAGGTGTTGGCTGAGTTAGTCCCAATTGATACTGAGGCTCTGGAGTTAGCCTTACTTAAAGCCGAAATAGCTTTACACCGAGCGGAATACAACCTGGATAAAGCTAAGCATCCATATACTGATGATGAGATTGAGAATGCCGAGGATGTTGTAGATGATGCCGAGGATTACTTAGATTTTGTTGGATACATGCTGGCATATGCTCTACAGCATGGTAGTGCGCAGGAGGTTCAACAATGGCAAACGGAACTATATCGTGCCGAGGCGAGTCTGGATGAAGCCGAGGATAGATTGGAGGCAATGTTATCTGCCCCTGATGAGGATGAGATAGAAATACTGGAAATGGAGGTAGATGCCGCTGAGCAGGCTCTGGATGAAGCCGAAAGTAAGCTAGAGATAGAAAATATCACCGCTCCCTTTGATGGAGTAGTGACCAGTGTTGATGTTGAGGAAGGGGACATTATCCCAGAGTCGGGTATGTCACAGGTAGCGATTGTTCGCTTAATTGACCCTACCAGTATGGAGTTAGGTGTGGACCTGGATGAGATAGATATTCCAGATGTAAAGTTGAACCAGAGAACCATTATTGAGGTAGATGCCTTACCCGATGTCCAGCTTGAGGGCAAGGTTATCTCCATTTCTCCTCTGCCGACAGTAGAGGCTGGTGTGGTGCTATATAATGTTAAAATTGGTTTTGATGTTCCGCAGGGTTCTGGACTTAAGGTTGGTATGAGTGCTACGGCTGATATTACAACTAATGAGCGAGGTGGTGTTTTGCTGGTGCCCGACCGGGCTATTAAGCAGGATAGCCAGGGCAATTCAATAGTTTGGGTTATGGTTGATGAACAGATTGAAGCGAGGCCGGTAGTTATCGGTATCAGCGACGGTTTTCAGACTGAGATTATAGACGGGCTTGATGAGGGAGAAATAGTGGCTATAGAAATACAAGCCGCGCCAGAACCGTCGGGTGGAGGGGGGTTTATTTTTCGTTAAGAAGCACTAAGATTATTGACTATTGAGGTTAAAGGCGTGATTGAGCTGGAAGACATTACCAAGGTTTACCGCATGGGGAAGGTAGAGGTCAATGCCCTCAGGGGGATAACTCTGTCTATCACTAAGGGAGAGATGGTGGCTATTATCGGTGCCTCGGGCTCAGGTAAATCAACCCTGCTAAATATAATAGGCTGCCTGGATAGACCTACTTCGGGTAAATATATCTTCGACGGGGCTGACGTTAGTCAGCTTAATGATAACCAGCTAGCTGAGATGAGAAGTAGAAAGTTTGGTTTTGTCTTTCAGGAGTATAACCTTTTATCCCGTGCCACTGCCTTATCCAATATAGAGCTTCCCCTTATCTATGGCGGTAGTGGTCACAAGCCCCAGCGGGCTATGGAAGCACTGGAGAGGGTAGGGTTGGGGGCAAGGGCTAAGCATAAACCCACCGAGTTATCAGGCGGTGAGCAGCAGCGGGTGGCTATAGCCCGGGCACTGGTCAATAATCCAGCCCTCATTCTGGCTGATGAGCCTACTGGCAATCTTGATAGTAAGACGACTACTGAGATTATATCTATGTTTCGACAGCTTAATCAAGAGGGCATAACTGTAGTCATGGTTACCCATGAGGCAGATATAGCCTCTCAAGCCCAGCGCATCATCCGCCTTCATGACGGGGAGATTGTCAGCCAGTGAAGTTTATAGACTTTTTGGCTACTGCCCTAAGGTCACTGTTGGCCAATAAACTGCGTTCCTCATTAACCATGCTGGGCATGATAATCGGGGTGGGGGCGGTAATAGGACTTATGTCGGTGGGTAGGGGCGCCGAAGCTATGATTACCTCTACCTTTGAAGAGCTAGGCACCAATGCTATCTATGTTATCCCTAGTTCGCCGGGGGCGGGGGTAGCTGGGCTAGGTGGGGGTGCTCCTACTCTTAGTTTGGATGATGCCGAGGCTTTGGCTAATCCGGCTTATGTTCCTTCGGCAGTAGCCGTAGCCCCGATGAGCACTAACTATGCTGAAGTGATAGCTGGTAACGAAAGTGCCGTTACATCAATAACTGGCGCTACTCCTGAATATCAGGGTGCGTTAAATTATTCTCTAGCCTCAGGTCAATTTATTTCCGAGAGGAATGTGGCCCATAGAGATACGGTAGCGGTGCTGGGGGATAAAGTGGCTGAAGACCTGTTTGGTTCTGACGACCCTTTAGGACAAAAGGTTAAGATAAAGGAACGTCGGTTTACCGTTATCGGGGTTCTGGAGGCTAAGGGTGGGGCGTTTATGGGAGTTAGCCAGGATGAGCTGGTTGTGGTACCAATAACTACCTTTCAGACCCGGCTATTTACCCAGCGCACGGCTGGGGGCGAAGATGCTGTTCAGACAATTGTGGTTCAGGTAGCCAGTGCTGAGGCGATAGACGGGGCGATTTATAATATTGAGGATGTTTTAAGGCAGCGCCATCGGTTAGCCGCTGGGGAGGAGGATGACTTTGCCGTCATCAGCCAAGAGCAGATAGTTGGCATGCTCCAGCAGGTAACCGGGGTATTTACCATATTTCTGGGAGCTATTGCCGGTATTTCCCTTTTGGTTGCTGGTATAGGTATTATGAATATTATGCTGGTTTCGGTAACCGAGCGCACTAGGGAGATAGGCATTCGTAAGGCGGTAGGAGCTAAACGGAGGGACATTTTAGGCCAGTTCCTGATGGAAGCGGCGATGCTTAGCCTGACTGGGGGTGGCATAGGTATAGCTGGTGGCTGGATTATGTCACGCCTTATTTCTCGAATAGATATCGGTGGGCAGGCGATACCGTCTGTGGTATCGCCAGATATTGTAATTTTGGCTATATCGGTCTCAATTTTTATTGGTCTTGTCTCTGGGATATACCCGGCACTTAGAGCCGCCAGGCTAAATCCCATTGATGCTCTCCACTATGGATGACCCAAATAGGGTAGATTGAAGGGGCAGAGCCCCTTCAAAACCAATACTTCCCCCTCTCCTTTGAAGGAGAGGGGGATTAAGGGGGTGAGGTAGTTAAACAATCGCTATGAGTTGGCTTGATATAGTTATTATAGTGGGTGTAGGTGTTACTACCTTCATTGGGGTGAAGAAGGGGGTTATAAAGATAGCATTAACCCTGGCTGGCTTAATCGTGAGTATAGTCCTGGCTGGGCGTTACTATGCTCCCTTTTCCCAGCAGCTAACGCTTATTTCCTCACCTGGCTTGGCTAAGGTGGCTGCCTTTGCCATCATATTTATTGGCGTGATGGTAATTGCTACTGTGCTTGCCCGCTTACTCAAGTGGGCGGCTTCGGCGATAATGCTGGGTTGGGTCAATCGTCTTGGTGGCGGTATTTTAGGTTTTATCGTAGGAGCTATGTTCTGTGGTGCCTTTTTAGCGATGTGGGTCAAATTTCTCGGTATGACGGGAGCTATTGCTCAATCAACCATAGCGCCTATACTATTAGACCAGTTCCCCAGAGTGCTGGCTCTGCTGCCCAAGGAGTTTGGGGCAATACGTGCCTTCTTTCAATAATTGGTTTTAGTTCTAGTAGGTTCCTGGGGCAGGCTCCTCACCCGGGTGCGACTTACGCCATTTCTCCAGAAGCTGCTCTTTAGCCTCGGGATGCTCAGGGTCGGGTATGCAGCAGTTGTCTATGGGGCAGACTTCAGCGCACTGGGATGATTCATGGCTACCAACACACTCGGTGCACTTATCTGGGTCAATCACATAGATTGTCTCCCCCTCGCTAATTGCCTCATTGGGGCATTCCGGTTCACAGGCTCCGCAACTAATACACTCATCCGTAATCTTGTATGCCATATATCCCTCCTCACTTTACTCCTTAAGGAATTAATTTGTTTTGGTGTGATGCTCCGTGTTGGTCAACAATGTCTACATTTTGCTTTGAACCTTCTTTCTTAGAGCTGCAGCCACGTGTTTAGGGACAAGGTCATCAACGATAGCGCCCAAGCTGGCGGCTTCCTTGAGCAGGCTGGAGCTAAGGAATTGATATTTCAGGTCTGACATTAGACAAACCAGTTCTATCTGAGGGGACAACTTTTTGTTCATCATTGCCAAATCGAATTCCCTCTCAAAGTCGGCACTCATTCTCAGCCCGCGCACTATAACTTGTGCCTTTGCCTTCTTGGCAAAGTCAACAGTCAGCCCGGTAAAAACTCTTACCTCAACATTGGGCAGGGTGGCTGTGGCTTGCTTTACCAGTTCGGCTCTCTCGTTAGCGGTGAAGAGAAGGTCTTTGTCCGGGGTATCATAGACCCCAATAATTAGCTTTTCAAAGAGCTTGGTGGCTCGGGTAATAATATCAAGGTGCCCGTTAGTTATGGGGTCGAAACTGCCTGGGTAGATAGCAATGGTCAAGGTGTGCCCTCCTTTTGGTATATTGCAATGCAACTATCCCCGTGGCGGCGCTCTTTAATGAGATTTAATGTAGCATAGGTTGAATCTAAGGGATGGTGGGGGGAATGGGTTACCACTACAATTGAGTTTGTCCCAACCAATTTGGAGGTTGCCAGTTGCGCCACCAGGTTGCCTATAGAGGGGTTAGAATAGGGCGGGTCCATCAGTATAATGCTATACTCCTTATCAAGAAAGGAAAGTGCTTTGGCTACACCGCAGCAATAAATATGAGCCTGGGCGGCCAGCCTTGTTTTTTCTAGGTTTTGCTTAATTATATCACAACATCGCGGCTCATGCTCAACAAAGTCAACCCAGTCTGCGCCTCGGCTTAACGCCTCTATGCCTAAGGCTCCGCTGCCAGCGAATAAATCAAGTACCCGTGTCCAGTTGCCGGTAATGGTTTCCAGGATAGAAAAAATCGCGCCTCGGACTAAATCTGTCGCCGGACGAGTAGTAGTCCCCTTGGGTACTTTAAGTCGGTGTCCTTTTGCTTTACCTGCGATAACCCGCATTCTTGTTGGCTGCTCTAGATATATTATATCAGATAAATTATCAAAAGTTGATTGTAACCTCGATGGGGAAGTCATTATGCCGTAACCAGTTCTGCCTCCTTTTTTACCTTGGTGAAATCAGCCAGTGTATTCTGGGGACATACCTCAATACATTTAAGGCAAAGGGTGCACTTCTCCTGGTTAAATTCGGGTAGAGCCGTCTCCTTATTCCACTCTATAGCTTCGTCTTCACAAGCCTTGAAGCACTTTCGGCAGTGGATACAGCCGAAGTCACACTTCTCCCTCCCCGGAATATCCCTTAACGGCTTATAGTTACAGAGAAAGGCAATCTTGGTTCCGGCTGGAACCAGCTCAATGAGGTTCAGCGGGCACTCGGTGACGCAAAGTCCACAACCATTACACTTCTCGGTATCAACAATAGCCACATTCTTCTCTGGGTCTATGAATATTGCGTCCTGAGGGCATATCTCCATGCAGTCACCGAGACCCAAGCAGGCGTAGGGGCATTTCTTATAGCCACTGAGGAGTTGGGCGGCTGCCTTACATGTCTCAACTCCGGAGTAATTGTATATAGTCTCTGAGTTGCCATTACAGTGGACGAGGGCCTTTTTGCTCATCGCTGACGCATCTAGGGTTATTCCGAGAGCCTTCTCTAGGCGCTCCAAACTCTCAGGGTCTTGCAGCACCACAGTGCACGGCGTCTTGGTTATTAAGTCTGGGTCTGCTGCCAGCGCCTGGGCATAGGCAAAGCAGCCGGGACGGCCACAAGCGCCACAGTTCATCCCGGGCAGGATGGCATTTATCTCCTCCGTTTTCTCAAGCCCTTTTACCTTTTGTGGCACCTTGATGTAGACAAAGTATATTATTAACCCGCAAGCTAATCCGATAGCGATGAGTATACCTATAATCATCTTCCCTTTATTCCCCCCACTTATATTATAATATTTATTATATC
>DAOUFA010000111.1:0-4010 GCA_034430355.1 Dehalococcoidales bacterium | reverse complement strand
AAGCTATCGCTTTGTATTTTGCCAGCTACTCACCGGTCCCAGCTAAGCCTGGACCGGCTATAGCTAACCCGCTTCACCTCTGGCATCCTACGATGCCAGAGGCCAGCTACACTTCAAAGACTTCCTTGCCGCGCTTACGGAGTTGTTATCTGGTCAGCGCCAAACTGTACATCAAAAGTGCAGTAGTCGCCCTGGTGCTCGTTACCAACATCGGAAGGAAGTATCCAGTACCAGCCAAGATAGTAGGTGGTGCAGGCTACCGCCCCCGTCTTGACCGTCAACTCGCCCCCATCCCATAAATCATCGAGTGTGTCTCCACCAGCTGCGACAGTCCCGAAGAGAATAGTCTCGGTCGCACCCGGATTGTACTCGTTATTGCCGTCCGTTTCTAACCAGAGCAGAACCTCAATTTCACTGGCGATGTCATCGTCAACGCTGGTAGCAGTCTCTTCTTCTTGCTCCGGCTCAGGGTTCAGCCCGCCAAAGTTCTCCAGGTCCAGCACCTTAATCCAGAGGTCAGCGTCATTGCTGTCAGTCTTGAGATGAAGGCTCAAGGTCACCTCGCCATCATCGCCGGGCTTTATGTCGGTGGCTGGCAGGTAGTTAAAAATCTTGGGTAGTGGGTCGTCTGTAACGGCAAACGTGGTATCGCCATCGCAGTCAATCTCCAGGTCAATAATGCCGGCGGTGAACTGGTTGTCCTCGCTGGTCTCGGTATCACTGAACTTAGCCATGGTGCCGGTGGTAACCAGGGCGATTATGACAGCAACCGCTACTCCTAAACCAATTAATTTTTTCACTTCTTCTACTCCTTTATATACTTTTTAGTCTGTTTTTGGGCTCTATTTAGTTCTCCTGTGGTATCACCTCCTTATCCCGAGCTACCTTTTCCGCATTCTTTCTCAGCTCTCTGCGCATTTGCCTAATCAGAAGGGCAACCAGCGCCGTAGCTGGGGCAACAATTACTAAAAACCAGCCGAGCCTGGTTTGGATAAAACTAGCTACATAGCCCATATAGGGAATCCTGAACAAATAAATACCTCTGACCTGGGACATGGCAACTGACCGGGGGTCGGGGTCTTCCACGGCATCACCCTTGGTCAGCAAGGTATCACCATCAACCGATAGTACCCTATGGGTGACCAGCTCTTCCCCGCGCTGATAGGTTATGATGCTTCCCGCTCTTACCACTCCACCTAATGTTCCACCTACCGGACCGGTGATTACCATATCCCCCATGTTGATGACTGGCTTCATGCTCTCGCTCCTCACCATGTATATGTCATAGTCGGGTGAGAAATGGGCAAAGAGGAAGCCGCCAATAATAAGAGCTAGTATTACCGAAGCGACCCGGCTAAAAACCTTCATTATCTAAAACCACCTCTAATCTATCAGATAGGCATAAGGGGAGGCATAAAAAACATAAAAATTGGATAAAAATCTGATAAAGGTTTCGTAAAGAATTGACCAAAATTACCTTCTCCACAAGCCACTACCTTCGCCGTCAGGCGAACCTTACTTCTACTTATTAGTCGCCAATGGGCAAAGAAATCCCTCAAAAGTACTGGGACTAAAGTAATACTCAACTAAGGTCATGTTACCATCGCACCGCCCGTAACGTGACTATTGAGCTATTCCCTACAGGCGCAGGCTATGACAATCATAATAGGTAATGAGCGCGCCAAAAATTATAATTGCCGCCCTATTTGCTATCACTATCGCCTTAGCCTCACCGGCAGGCGCTGGGTATACACTGGCTAACGATGCCGATAGTATAGTGTATCCTGCCCGGCCGCCAAAGGTTGAGGTAGCTACCGGCGACAGTACATATGTGGAGCCGGAATTAGTAGAAACCAGCTCATTAGATGACGCCGGGCTCTCACCACAGGCGCTAATTAATCAATCCGAGATTATAAAGCCAAGTGACCCATACGTTAATAAGCAATGGGCGCTGGATAAGATTAACGTCTTTCAGTTGTGGCAAATGGCACCAGTGACCGAAGCTGTCCCGGTCGCCATCCTTGATACCGGTATTGACCCCGACCACCAAGACCTTAATGGTCTGATAATAGGTGAGGCTAACTTTACTGATAGCTCCAGTCCCGCTGATAGCTATGGGCATGGTACCCACGTCGCCGGGATTATCGCCGCTAAAAGCGACGGTACGGGTATTGTCGGCGTAGCTCCCGGATGCCGGCTATTAAATGTCAAGGTAGCTGACGACATGGGTAGATGTCAGGCATCAGCTTTAGCCGAAGGCATTATCTGGGCAGTAAATAACGGAGCCAGCGTTATCAATATCAGCATTGAAATCAAAGAGCCTTCACCGCAGCTGGAAGAGGCGGTAAATTACGCCTGGAACCGCGGAACCGTAATCATAGCCGCTGCCGGTAACAACGGCAATCAATCGCCGGTCTATCCCGCTTACTATAAGAATTGTGTGGCGGTGGCGGCTATCAATCAAGACGACAACCTGGCTCCGTTATCAAACTATGGGGATTGGGTAGATGTGGCGGCACCCGGGTCTGATATCTATTCCACCCTCCCTGATAATGGCTACGGCTATAAAACTGGCACCTCTTTTGCCACCGCCTGCGTCAGCGGAATGGCGGCACTGCTGTTTAATGTGGTCACTGATGCTAACGGCGATGGCAGGCTCAATGATGAGGTTCGTGCCGTCATTGAGACTGGCTATCAGGAAATTGGATTACTAAAAAGCCCCAGAGCCTGACCAAATCAGCGGTGGTTTCAGTGCCAGCATGCTTCAGGTATGACTAATTTCCTATCCCAATATAGTACCTTTGTTCATTGTAAGAACCAAACTTATGGGTCAGAATTGAAATAGCACCAGGGGTGGCAATGCTTTACATTGCTACCATTGTTAAGGTAGGTAGATGAAGAACGAGAAGGATTTTTTACTAATTGAAACACTGCTAGTTTTGGCTCTACTGTTGGGAATAACTGCCGGTCTCCTCAGGGGGCTGTCAGCTACATCTAGAGCCGAAATGCTAAGCCAGGGCGGTGGACTGAGCCGCCTGGTTCACAGCATCAACTAGCGGTAGTGAAGTTAGCTGGAGGTATCATCAGGCACAAATACCCTGTCTCCAAAGTTGCCTTTTACTGCCAAATGTATTATATTTTTGTGAAGGGGGACTTGTAAATCGTGGTACAATCGTATAAAATAATGGTCATGAATAAGGCGCAAATGGCAGATTCTATTTCAAAAGATGAGGCTCAGTTGGTAAAAGACCTGAGACGCCGCGACCCTATGGCTGTGGCTGAGCTATACAATACCTATGCCGACCGTATTTATTCACTGGTATTCAACCAGGTAGACAGAAACCGCGAGGTAGCCCAGGATATCGTCCAAGAAACGTTTGTCGCTGCGCTGAAATCAGCCGCCAGGTTTCGCGGTCACAGTAAGATATATACCTGGTTATGTAGTATCGCTAATAAAAAGGTCTCGGACTTCTACCGCCACCAGAAGCGACAAGCCAAGTACCAGACTACTAAAGCCTTAGAGCTTGACCAACTTGGGGGTGAGACGCTTGCCGCCGACCCCGGTGAGTCTGGGGAGAGGCAGGAAGTTACCAGGCAGGTCTTGTTCAGCCTGCCATTGCATTACAGGCAGGTGCTCATACTTAAGTATGTTGAAGAAATGCCAGTCTTAGAGATAAGCCAAATTATGGGACGGTCACCGAAGTCAATTGAAGGACTGCTAACACGGGCTCGAAACGAGCTACGAACCAAGCTGACTACACGAAGTGAGGGATAACAGCAGGTAAAAGCGACTACAATAACAGAGGCAGAAATGGCAGATTTCACCAGCGAAGACGAAATTAAGGAACTACTTAAATCGGCATGTCAGCCGGCAACTCCTTCACCTGAATTAAAGAGCCAACAGCTACAGGATCTAGTTCGTGGTGTAGGTAGTACTGCCTACGGCGTAACCCGTCCCCGCTGGAGGCAGCCCAGGTTGGGGGTGTCCATCGCCGCCGCAGTAATTTCGG
>DAOUFA010000110.1:0-6024 GCA_034430355.1 Dehalococcoidales bacterium | reverse complement strand
TTGGCGGTTCCTTTACTGTTAGAGAGAAGCCAGCGCCAGCCAAACCAGCTAACTGGCCTCTTATTGGGGGGATTGTAGCCGGGGTGATAGTAGTGGGGCTGGGCGTTTTCTTCTGGACGAGAAGAAGGCCTTCCCGGGTTTTCAAGTAATGAAGGTACCCTTTCTAAGTGCTTTCTTTACGTTGATGTAAACTTCAGCCATCCCGCAAGGCAAGACCGCCAAAATCGTCTAGCTTGTCCTTGTGTAAGAATTGCACGATAGGGCGGTTTGTTTAACGCTCTGTCGCCTAATGTTTGATTGTCTACTCATCCTACGCTCATGTCATTGATACGAACTAGCATTGATAGTAGAATTGTATTGAATACCTCTTCAGAAGCCGAGACGAGGCCAGGGAGCTTACCTTCATCATTACTAGCTTCAGTGATTGGGAGGAACCGTGGGAGTTCAAGGTGCCGCTTGACTAATCAGGGAGGTGGGCCAAAGATGAAAAAATGGTTATTTGTGGCAGTAAGTTTGCTGGTGGTAGCCCTTCTCATGGGCGGCTGCGGGCAACCTACAGGCATTAAAAGCCCAAGAGAGTTGACAGAGGAAGAGAAGGCGAGAGCAGTTGAAATAGCGCTTAACACCCCGCAGGTATTAGGATGGCTGGAAGACGAAGGCGAATACCAGATAGCCGGACTGGACTGGTATGCTATAGACGATGGGACATGGTGGTGCTTTGACTATGATGGCGTAGAGACTGACCCGAACCGCCAGCTGGTCCCTGAATCGGCAAGGTGGTATCCGGGAGTCACGGTTGCTGCTGGGGAGGAGTGGATAACGCAAATGCAGATAGCTGTTGACCTGGAAACAGAAAAGGCGGTGTTGATTGAGGGTCCTTACCCCTCTCTGAGTTCACCCGATCGTTTCAAGGAACCCCCTGTGAAGCCGACACAGATACCGCCGGCCAGAGAAGCAATAGTGCTGGTGAAATCGCAGTTCAAAGGTGAGAGGCAAGGTCAAAGCTCCGGCTTCGTAACTAGTTCAGATGGATGCATCTTGACCTTCCTTTCTGAAACTACCGACCTTGAAAAGCTAGAAGTAGTTCTTCATGACGGACGAATCTTTCCGGCACAGGTTGTCAACACTGCCCCAGTTACTGACCTCGCCTGCATCAAGATAGAGGCGACTGGTTTGAGCACACTGAAATTTGGCCCAGCCGCGGCACTTGAGGCAGGCCAGAAGCTAATGTTAGTCGGATACAGTGTGGGGGAATTCGGGGTGATATACCTTAAGGTCGTGGATCCCGATTTTCCTCTACGATTGCCAATGGGTAAGATACACGTAGTGAAAGTGAAGAGTGCCGAAAGCAGTGAGGGCGCTTTAGACATCATGGAGAAATTCGCCGGAACCGCTGGTGGGCCAGTGGTCAATAGGATGGGCGAAATAGTGGGAGTGATGTTAGCGTTAGACCCCGAGACTGGCGAAAGTTTCATGGTTCCTGTTGACTACCCCGGGCTGGTTCTAGTGATGAGAAGTTGCAGTGGAGAGATAAACGCCTACACTGATCCAGAGGAGACCATAAGCATTAGAGTGGACCAAGAGTTTGCTATCGGCTTACCTGTCGATATGCGACTCGGCCATAAGTGGGTGGAGAGTCATGACAACGATAGACTAACGTTGGTCGCAGAGTCATACATTCCAGACGATGTAACAAGACCTGGCTGTGGTGGAATTCAGTATTTCCGATTCAGGGCGTTAGAAGCGGGCATAACAGAGATAGCCTTGGCTCTCAAGCATAGCGGGACAGGACCAGTTGTAGAGGAAAAAGTATTCAAAGTGGAGATAAAGTAGAGAAGGTAAAACCATGTTAAACCGTATTATTTTGCTAGCCTTGATTGGTGCCATGATATTTAGCGCAGGTTGCAGCTGTCTCGTCAGTTCTCCTCAACCATACGGCCCCAGGGTGACCGGTGACGGTACCGGCGGCGCTATAGCCGTCTACGAAGACATCAAGGGCGGCAACCAGCATGATTTCTATGTTCAAAAAATAAGCCCCGAGGGAGATACCCTCTGGGGAGAGAAAGGGGTGCTCATCGGCGGCGGGTACAAATATTGGGACAGCTTCCGTGACCTTCACATTGTCAGTAACGGCTACGGGGGTGCTCTCGTCTCTTGGCTGGCAAGTGCCTCCAGTGAGCAACGGACATACGCAACATACGTCGTCCGGGTTGATGCGGAAGGTGACATCCTCTGGAAAAAGGAGGTCAGAGCCGTTGACTACATGATAAATGATGGTGCTGAAGGCGCTATTATTGCCACTGATTACAGCTACGATGAAGAGGCCTTGTTTATTATCAAGATAGACTCCGATGGAAAATTTCTGTGGGGAGAGGATGGAGTCTATATGCATCGGGAAGGCTACTGCGACCACACACTTGGTTTAGCCAGCGACGGTAACGGTGGAGCCATATTCATCTGGCAGGAATTGGATACTGAGCCGGGCCTTGAGCCGCACCGGTTGAAAACTACCAACTATATTTTCGCGCAGAGGATAAACTCCCAGGGCAACCTCTCATGGGGGCGTGATGGTGTACTTCTGTATACCACTCCCGAAGAGGTAAATGCTGAGGAGCCACGGATAACCAGCGACGGCTTGGGAGGAGCCGTTGTGGTCTGGACCCAGGTGCCCGAAGGGATAATAGAAGACGGCTCGCCGGAAGCCCTTTTGTTTGATATCTACGCCCAGCGGGTAGATGCTCTTGGCAAAGCTCTGTGGGCAGACAATGGTGTTCCACTGCGCATAACCAAAGGGGGTGGAGTGTGTCCCAGCAACTGTCTCGTCGTAAGTGATGGCACCGGCGGCGCCATCGTCATCTGGGAAGACTTGCGGAAGGGGCTGATGAGCATGTACGCTCAAAAGATAGATGCCAACGGCAACATCAAGTGGCAGCCGGGTGGGGTAGAGGTTTGTTATATCAAAACCCGTGCGAGCTTCTGGCCCCGCATGGCGGTAAGCGATGGCTCGGGAGGAGCCATTGTTACCTTCGGGACTCGTGCCCAGAGGATAGACGCTGACGGCAGAACCGTGTGGCCTGACGATGGGGTAATATTCACCGCTGGTGGTACTCACGACCTAGACTCTGACGGGCATGGAGGGGCTGTTATTGCCTGGGGTAGAGGCAAATCCATGTTTAAATCAGAAAGGTCATATGTGCAGAGAATAGACTCGAATGGCAGCTTACTTTGGGGAGAGGAGGGAATCAGGCTCAATCCCTGAGGGTAGGGACATGTAGAAAGATGGAAACTGCTGAAGTGAATGTGGTGACTGGGGCTTTCAGCCACACTGGCAAATACATAGCGCAGCGACTTCTCTCTATGGGAGAAAGAGTAAGAACTCTTACTGGTCGGCCCAACCACGAGGACCCGTTCGGCGGCCAAGTAGAGGCTTACCCTTTTAACTTTGCCAAGATCGGGGAACTGACCAAGAGTCTCCAAGGAGCCACGACTCTCTACAACACTTACTGGGTTCGCTTTCCGCATGGTCAAATGACATTTGATAGAGCTGTGGGGAACAGTAAAATACTCATCACTGCGGCTGAGGAAGCGGGAATCAGCCGAATCGTGCACATCAGCATCACAAACCCATCTGAGAACTCGCCCTTTCCTTATTTCAGAGGGAAAGCGCTCGTGGAGAAGGCAATTACCCGATCAAAGCTGTCTTACACAATAGTCCGACCGACCGTAATCTTTGGGCCAGAGGGCATCCTGATTAATAATATCGCTTGGCTTCTAAGACGGTTCCCAATATTTGCTATCCCTGGCTCCGGAGATTACCAAATTCAACCTGTCTTTGTTGAGGATGTGGCAGAGATGACCGTCAACGCTGGCCATAGCAATGAAAACATGGTTATTGATGCTGTTGGTCCGGAGATTTACTCATTTGACGAACTGGTAAGGTTGATTGCTAGCCGAACAAACAGTCGATCCAGGATAGTTCATATCAAACCCAATTTGGCATACTCGCTTGCCAAACTAATCGGCTATGCGGTAAGGGATGTGGTAATAACCAGGGACGAGGTCAATGGCTTAATGTCTAACCTTCTCGTCTCTCAAGGTGAGCCGACAGCGACAATGCGCTTCAGCATGTGGCTAAACCAGAATGCTGGTATCATAGGGACTAAGTATATTTCTAGCCTGGAGCGACACTATCGCTGAGGCGAAGCCAGCAGAATTACACATTCGTCCATAATGTTTAAGGGAGTTACCTGCAAAAGTATCGAATACTTGTAGGTAAAGTAGTAGATAAGGATTGTTGACATTTGACCTGTTATATGCTATAACGAGGACATCAGTCCAGAGGCTAAGACATTTAAGGAGGATAGCAAAGAAAAGGGTAATGAAAATCCTGGGCATAATAGCCATTGTGGTGGCGTTGCTTCTGAGCAGTGTAGCTGTCGTGGTGGCTGCATCATCGGTTGAGGTAAGAATTCACGCCCCCGATGAGGTAGCCCCAGGTAGTGACTTCACGGCTGGTATCAGCGTCAGCGAGGTGGTGGACTTTGATGGCTGCCAGTATGATGTCTCCTTTGATGCCTCAGTGCTGAGGCTGGATGATGTAACCTCAGGGCTGATAGGGTCAACAACAATACCGGTTGACCTCTACTGGGAGGTGAGCCCCGGGACATGGAGGGTCGTTCAGAGTATTCCGGGGGCAACTGGGGCAAGCGGCTCCGGGTATCTGGCGGTGCTGCACTTCCATGCCACTGGTTCTGAAGACGACAGCAGTGTTATAAGTCTACCTAATAGCAGCCTCTATGACACCCTGGCTGAGGAGATAACGGCGATATGGGCCGGGGATTTGGTAGATGTGGCGAGCGTGGATACCACCCCACCCACCGTAGTTAGCACCTCGCCTGAAGCTGATGCCATTTGTGTAGACGAGGACACTCCGATAAGTGCTACCTTCAGCGACGTTATGGATGCCTCGACCATTACCGCTGGCAGCTTTACGCTGGTAACTAATGACACACCGGTGTCAGGCAGTGTCTCCTATAATAGCATCACCTATACCGCAACCTTCACCCCGGATGTCGACCTGGCTGGTAGTACTATCTATACGGTGACTTTAAGCACGGCAATTACCGATGCCGCGGGTAATCCACTGGCTTCAGCTTATTCCTGGAGTTTTACCACGGCTGTTGCGGTTAGCCCTGCGGTTGCAGTCGGCATTAGCAGCCCGGCTGAGGTAGGAACTGATAGCGACTTTACGGCTAAAGTCTATATCAGCGAGGTGACTGACTTCGATGCCTGCCAGTATGATGTTACCTTTGATGCCTCAGTGTTTCGGTTGGATGATATTACCTCGGGGCTGATAGGATCAACGACGATACCGGTCGATATCTATAATGAGATTAGTACGGGGACATACCGGGTGGTTCAGAATGTCCCGGGCTTAGACGGTGCAACCGGCTCCGGCTATCTGGCGGTATTGCACTTCCATGTCATTGGCTCTGAAGGTGACAGCAGTACTATAAACTTATCCAACGGCATGCTGTCGAACGTCCAGGCTGATTGGATTGTAGCAGTATGGAGTTGGCATTCAGTAGATGTCACCTCAGTGCTGCAGGGAGATGCCAATGGCGATGGTGTTATCAATGCCCTTGATATTACCAAAGTGGAAAGGATTATAGCTTTTCTGGACCCGTTAACACCTGGGTCTGATGCCAATCAGGATGGCTATACCAATGCCCTTGATATTACCGCGACAGAGAGAACGCTTGCTGGTATGGATTGATTGTTAGAGCCCGAGTTTAGGGAGAAAGAGGCAACCTTCAGATGACATTAGCCGAAGCCTCAAACACAATTGAACGAAAGCTTGCTTTGTTGCTTAGGTCACAAAAGAGGCTTTTGTGTAACACTTGCTTGTTTCGTTACCTGGGAATATTAAGGGTTTTGCCCGGCTTTCAGCTGTTCCTATTTTCGGGGGGCAGGCCAGGAGGAGTGGTGGGTGGTAGAGGACTCAAACCGATAACCTATCGCATG
>DAOUFA010000109.1:0-2049 GCA_034430355.1 Dehalococcoidales bacterium | reverse complement strand
GGTATGCCGGTCAGTGGTCTAACGGTGATATCAGCAATGGCATCCCTTAAAGTAGGCTCATAGGCGCCAATCTCTACGGTTTCCTTGGTTATCTTATCAACTAGGTCCCATCTTTGGTCAACGGTGAGTTCCAGCTTTGCTACCTTTCACGTTTTCAATGACTTTCTCGATGTCAACCGGCTTTGCCTCTCCCATTCTTGACACCAGTTCCTTAAACCCTTCCCCCCTTATCGCTACCGTAGTCACTACCGGTACCCCTAGAATTTGCTCTAATTTCTCAGCCTCTATCTTTATATTTCCCCCCTTGGCTACATCCCACATATTTAGAGCCACTATGACCGGGTAGCCCCTCTCAATAATTTCCAGGGTTAGATAAAGACCGCGCTCTACTTTGGAGGCATCAATAACGCATATAACCAGGGCTTCCTTCTCCTCCTCAAGCATCTTCACTGCCACCTCTTCAGCTCTATCCTTGGGCTGCAAAGAGAAGGTGCCCGGGACATCTATGAGCTCGACATATCTGCCCTCAAGCAGCATTCGTCCTTTGGCATAATCAACCGTCGTTCCCGGGTAATTTGATTCGGCAACCTTGGCTCCTGCCAGACGGTTGAAAAACACCGATTTGCCAACATTGGCCTGACCCATCAGCAGTACCTTGTTGTTTATTTTGCCACCTCCACTACGACTTTATCGGCTAGGCCTAAGCCAATAGAGGTATTACTTCTATCTACAGTCACCACCACCGGACCTTTTATCGGCTGCTTGGTCATCATCTTAATTTCTTTACCCTCTCTGATGCCCATACCGGCTATTTGCTGCCTTAAACTCGGGTCAATCCTTTTAATCACGCCTTCCTCTTCATACTTCATTTCGGATAGTTTCCTTTCCATTTCTCAGTACCTCTCTACTTCTATTCTTCGTGCCATGCCACGGCCAATGGCAATGATGTTTCTATCAACCTCAACTGTCATTGGTCCATAATTGGATATGACCCTGGCCACTTTACCTTCAACCAAACCCCTCAACAGTAGCTTTTGTCTTAAGCCTCGCCCACCACTGATGGCAACAATCCTGACCTTTTCCCCATTTTTAAGTTGAGCTAGTACCATTAGCTAAGTCACCTTTATTAAATGTATCTTATTTGAGCTCAGCATCCGAGAATTACTCCCTGCCTTGGCGGCACTTAGAGCAATAGCCGGTCATCTGAACCTCTACCCTAGTAACCTCAAAGCCCTTCTTGTGGGCTATTTCTTTCTTCATCTGTGGACATAGCGAACACTCAAACTCGACGATTTTACCGCAGCCAAGACACACCAGGTGGTGATGCTCAACCGATGGTTTCACCTCATAGTGATGGTGAGCCTCACCGAAATGAAGTTCCTCTACTAGACCTTGTTCCTTGAGCATCCGCAAGGTTCGATAAACAGTTGATAGGCTAAGGCGAGGTTGCTTGTCTCGGGCTTGGCGATAGACTTCGTCAGCATCTAGGTGTCTATGGCGAATAATATCCAGGATTAAAGCCCGCTGATTGGTCATCCTCAGCCCGGCTGAGCTTAATGCCTTGCGGTCAATTTTTAGTGTTTGTTTTTTAACAGCCATCGCTATTATCGCTAATGCTTATCATTTGCAATTATTATAACACACGGGTGTCTTGGTGTCAAAACCTAGTGTAAAATTTTTAGGAGAAAAATTAAGATGTTTAAGGGGAGACTAGAAATTTCAGGCTTCTAATTGCCTTTTTATTTCGGGGATAGCCTGTTGAGCCGCTCGGTGACCTTGCAGAATGCACTCCCTATTCCCACAGCTCCTCAATATCCTTTTCGGCTTGCTTTTTAATCTCAGTCTCTGGGCTGGGGATAAACTCCTTGTAGGACTGGGCCGAACCATACTCCCTTGTCCTGATAACTACCGGCATGGGCACAGCATGACCAAAGATAAGTGCCTGCTGCCTGGATTCCAGCCGGGATAATACTGATTTGAGCTCACTCTTATGAGATACCCCGGCCAGGACGCTATCAATATCGCGCTCGTTGTCCAGGAGACAGGTTA
>DAOUFA010000108.1:0-6633 GCA_034430355.1 Dehalococcoidales bacterium | reverse complement strand
AGTGCTTTTGGTAACCCTATCCCCTTTATCCCCTTCCCCTTGATAAGGGGAAGGGGAATCAATTATATAAGGGAGGCTTCGCCTCCCTTTAACTCTCCTTAGAATACTTACCTCTTCATGAAGAATGGGGTGAAGAAATGGGGGCTTCGCCCCTCTAACACCCCCTGATTATTGCTTATAGCCGAGGCTAAGCCTCCCTTTGACCCTCCATAATATGGATATATATTCCTATCATGAGGGGGAATGGGTTGTATGAGAGAGGCTTCGCCTCTCCAAGACTCCCCTGGTTATCACTTAGACCTCAAAGCGTATTTCAAAATGTCTAAAAACCAGTAGCCATCTCTGAATACTTTATTGGTTTCCAAGATTTCTATCCGCTGGTTAAACAGGGGGCCATCGGTAACAAAGGTATGATACTCTCCAGCTTCACCGCATAGTTGAATCTCATTTGTCTGGTTTAGTTCAGATAGATGAGACAGAAAATCGAGGTTTATCTTCCGCCCCAACCATTCCTGGCTAAACAGGTCAGCCCTAGCCACAACCACAATTGCCTCAAATCCCGAGCCTATAAAGTCTTTCAATATTGCCTCCTGGCTCCGTCCCCACAAGGGTAGATGGGGGATAATATCTACCTGCTGACATATCCTATTAGTCCATTGCCGGTGTTCTTCAAGGTCAATAGCACCGAAGACGCCGCCCCTCACCCCCTCCGGCTTGAGGGCAAGGAGCATATTCTTGAACTCAGCCTCATAATTAGCCATTGTCGTCCGCCTCTGAATCAATGGAATTCCAACAGCCTGTGACTGTGCTTCCAGTAGCTCAGCCGATAGCCCATGAGTCCATGACCGCTTGCCATCCTCGGTTATCATATTTACCAAGTAACGGACCTTTAGACCGCTAACAATCGCCTGGTAACAGGCAAAGCAACAGTCTTTGCCACCGCTCCACGAGGTAAAAACCTGATGTATAGTAGCCTCCAAAAGTGCTAAACTTTCTATTCCTATTGTGCACGACTTTCGTACAACGTTTCGTGGGTTGCCAAACCTGTCTGTCCGGTTCTTTTAACCACTATAGCAAGACAACACCGAGGACATAGGGCAATAAGGCCAACAATGCCAATGCCGGATGCCCACGCCGCGTTGTGTTGAGCCTGTCCCAGCAAAAGAGATAGTTCGCAAGTCCAAACGATAATATCCCGCCTGCCAACAAGATGATGACCGACCAGAGCGGGGCAAAAGCAGTAACTTGATTCTGGGCTAACCCTTGAAAGGCATTCATAGCGTGAGTAGACGGTAACAGTAGTCCAACTTTACCGAGCACACCGGGCAACATGCTGTAAGGTATCATCAGTCCGCCTATCAGCATTGATGGCAAAAAGATGAGTTGCGACCATAGCACTGTCGCACGCGAACTGGACGAAATCACACCGATCAGCATACCAAGTCCGGCATGGGCAAAGGCCGTCAACAAGAAAATCAGGATAAAAGCGGGCCAGTTGACAGGTGGTGGTGCGCCGAAGAACAGGGGCGCTGTGGCGGTGATTATCGCCGCAACAACCACCATGTGCAACATGGTAGTCAGCGCCGGGATGGTCAGGATCGAAGTCGCTGGGACACCGTTGATCTTGTAACTACGAAAGATACCGGCTTCGCGCGCAGTTACCAAAGGGCTAGGCAGGCCCAACACCATACTGAACAGGATTGCAACGATTATCATTGCCGGGATCATAGTCTCGCGAAAAGATGGGTTGAGTTCGGTCATGAGGAAGCCTAACATGCCATAAAGTCCTAGCGGGAGGAGATAGTTCATCAAGAGCAACGTCCTGTCACGCATCCCGGTGCGGAACTCAAACGAGAAGTGGATGGCAAAAGCGTTCATTGGTCACCCCCTGTGCCTGTGATTTCCAGAAAACGCTCTTCGAGGGAGGGACGCTCCACTCTCAAATCGATCAGCGTATCGCCTTGCGCCTCTATGCGGGCAATAATAGCCGAAACTGTAGGTCCGGGGGCGGTGGTGTAGTAGATGGCGTACTCATCTTTGAACGCCTGTTGGCTGACAGCTGGGAAGGTGACACTAGTTTCAGACAGGCTGTGACCTTCAGTAAGGACCGAAACTTTGGTCAGGCCAGCACCAGTTGCGGTCAGTTCACGCGGGGTGCCAGTAGCAGCGATTCTGCCACGCAGCAAAATCGCCACCCGGTCAGCCATTTTTTCGGCTTCGGCCATGTCATGAGTGGCTAGGATAATGGTGGTACCGCCGGTCTGCAGTTCGCGCATCAGGTCATGCAGCTCGATACGCGATGGGACGTCAAGGCCAGCAGTTGGCTCATCCAAAAGCACAACTGGTGGGTTGTGGGCTACTGCCACGGCAAGCTCCAGACGTCGCTGCAGGCCACTGGATAGCGTATGGTACTGGGCACTCGTTTTATCCGACAGCCCCAGACGTTCCAGTAAATCATAACGAGGGGCTACGCCATGATAGGCACAGAAAAATCTCATTGCTTCATCGACACGCATGCTATCCGGGAGCCCCGAGGTTTGTAGTTGCACACCGATCAGGTTGCGTAATTTACGCGATTCTCGAGTGGGGTCGACACCCATTACCTGCAAAATTCCGCCATCGGGGGCACGTAGACCCTCAAGACTTTCCAGCGTGGTAGTCTTACCCGCGCCATTGGGACCCAGAAGACCAAAGATTTCGCCACGCTGCACCTCAAAGCTGATGCCGTCCACAGCTACGACATCGCCATAGACTTTTCGGAAGTCTCTGACTTTGATTACAGAGTCGTTTATGGCGTCTCCTCCATTATTTATAGTGATTTCGCCTAATCCGCTGCTCTCAGAGAAAGGGTATCATCTGCTTCAGTGAGTGTCAACGGCATCAGGCTTTTTGGGATTTTTCTGATCCCGTCAGATGATGGGGATTGAACATTACGCCCAAATGGGAAGTATCATTGAGCAGGGTCAGTATTGCTCCCGTGGGATGGGTCTCCAGTATACTCAGCGAGGCCAAATCAAGGCGAATCTGGTATATATACCGTAGTTCTATCGCCATTAGCTGACATATGAGGCTACGTAGGACTCCAGCATGAGCCACAATGAGTACCGTTTCCTCAGCCTTACGTTTCTTCAGCCTACCCACGAAATTACTAACCCGACTATGAAGCTGGTCAAGGCTTTCACCACCGGGAAATTCTATGTTGGTGCTCCTCTGAGCCTTCCACTTAGCGGCGAACTCAGGAAAAAGCTGGCTACTCTCCTCAAAATTCAAACCTTCAAGCTTACCGAAGTTAATCTCACGTAGCTCAGCACAGATGGTAACATCCAGCCGGTGTCTAGAGGCAATAGTCCTGGCTGTTACCCAAGCTCGCTGCAGGTCACTAGAGTAAATAGCATCAATCTTCTCAGTCGCCAGGCGCTCACGTAACCTCTCAGCCTGCCTTACTCCAAGAGCACTCAGCTTAACGTCACTGTGCCCCCAGTACCTCCCGGCACTGTTTAGTTCAGTCTCGCCATGCCTTACCAAAAGTAATCTAGTCATAATATCTCCCTGAGTCAGGCTAACCCCCACCATTGAGGGTTAGCCCCCAGCTCGGTTACCACCTCCATATCCACCACAATAATTCTGGCTCCTACTTGACGGGCAATAACATCTATCCCAGCTCGACAAGTTCCGGCTCTAGAACTTTGGTGGTAAATAGCTCAGGATGGATGACTTTTGCCATCTCCTCCAGACCCTGAATAATACGAGGTCCAGGGCGACTAACCAGGTCACCATCAATAATAAAAACTCTGCCCTCCTTCACCGCGGCCATCTCCTGCCAGACAGAGTGTTCCTCTAGCCCCTCTGCTGATATTGTCGGTATGCCACCAACCATAGTCTGAATTAAAATAACCTCAGGGGCAGAGCTAACTATCTGTTCCAGGCTAAACTGCACCCAGTCTCCCTGAGCTTGGGCAGCAATATTTTCCCCACCAGCCATAGTAATAAGAGCATCAACAAATGAGCCGGGACCTGCGGTCCAAGGATTGTTGGGGTCAGTGGCATCAATTATATAGAATACCCTGACCTTGGGAGCATTTTCCACCCGATTGGTAACATTAGACATATCCTCCTGCATATCACTAATGAGCTGCTCAGCCCTCTCCCCGGTGCCAGTAACTTTGCCCAGTAATTCAATATTTCTTAGGATACCATCAATATCCTTAGGCTCCATAACCATATATTTAATCCCCAGGGTGTCAAGTTCCCTATTGAGTTGCTCTTGCTCCAATGTTAAAACCAAATCTGGTTCCAATTCAACAATCCTTTCCAGAGAGGGATTAAAAGCATCCCCAATTTTTGGTTTCAACTTAGCCTCTTCGGGATAGTCGCAATAGTCGCTGACTCCAACCACCCTTTCCTCCAAGCCAAGGGCGAAAAGGGTCTCAGTGATACTTGGGCCGAAAGACACAATCCGCTGTGGCACCTTATCTATGCTTACCTCTCTACCCATGTCATCAATATAGGTCCCGGGCACGAATTCCGGCTGACATCCGGTAAACATAATAACTAACAGGCTCAATAGAATGACACTAATACCAAGTCGCATCAGTTTCATTAGATACCTCCAAACTGCTAAATTATTGTTGGGGATAAAACTATTTGGCTAAAATAAAATCCCCCTCTGCTTAAAATAGCCAGGGGGGATTTCTCACCTAACCTTGGTCATTATCCCACCCCCTTTCTCCGCGGAGGCCTGAGGATACCCAGAGGTTCGGCGTTCTGACTTGTGGTAGAAATTATCTACCACTCACAGCAGGCGGAACTGCGTCGGATTCTCACCGACTTGCTCTCCGATTATGCCTGAATTATCTCAGGCACCTCTGAGTCGCCTATTAAATTTTATACAGGATACAACAATAGCCAGGAAAATGCAAGCCTATTCTTCAATAGGTCTTCTGCCCTGATTACGGCTGAACTTGATACTTCAGGTCAAATCAACTAAGATAAAGGGTTATTATTAAGTGGAGATAATGGAAAATATATCACTTTTAGCTGCCTTTGGTGCCGGATTTGCCTCTTTCCTACTACCTTGTGTACTACCTCTGGTACCAATATACATAGCTATTTTAGCCGGTCCGGAGATACTTGAAACCAAAACTGATAAAAAGAGAGCCCATGTATTTCTTCACTCTCTTATTTTTGTCGCTGGTTTTACCGCAGTTTTCGTTGGCCTAGGCGCTGGCGCTGGGCTGGCTGGTTTTGCCATCAGCATCAATTTTTTCGTACTCGAAAAAGTGGCCGGTATAGTGCTAATCGTCTTTGGAGTACTATTCTTAGCATCTCAAAGGATACCACAGCTAAACTTTCAAAAGCGTCTAACTCCGTCCCAGACTACAAAGACCGGTTACGTGCGTTCCTTTGTGACTGGTGCTATATTTTCGGTGGCTTCTATGTCCTGTGCTACCTACATACTAGGAGGGATCTTAATGCTCGCCATGGCTTCAGAAACTGCCTGGCGTGGTGCTTCCCTATTAGCTATCTATTCTCTAGGGCTAGGAATACCATTTCTAATAATGGGGGCCGCCTTTGATTCTGCCTTGCCCCTGTTAAGGCGTATCCAGCGTTACTCTAAACTAATCTATACCATTAGTGGTATTGTGCTCATAGTTTTCGGAATACTAATCCTGACTGGCAGGCTCACTTTGTTAATGGTCACAATCTAGTGATAAAATTACATCTGGAGGTATAATTATGAATAAACTGCTAACAGCAATACTGGTAACGATAGTGACCACGGGGCTGTTAATAACCGGCTGCGCTGGTGACTCCGAGTCATCAGTAGCCACGGTAGGTAAGCCGGCACCAAATTTTGAGCTTCAAAATCTTGATGGGCAGTCAATTTCGCTCAGCAGCCTCAAGGGTAAGCCGGTCTTGGTCAACTTCTGGGCAACCTGGTGCACTCCCTGCGTCTCGGAAATGCCCTATTTGCAGGAAATACATGAAGATTGGTCAGACAGGGGACTTATGGTGCTGGCAATCAATATAGGCGATAGTGCTTCCGAAGCAGAGCAATTCCTGCAAGAGCATAACCTTTCCCTCCCGGTACTGCTTGATACCAAGAAAGTTATAGCCCCGAAGTATGGCATCAGGTACATCCCGACTACCTTCTTCATTGATAAGGACGGCATAGTTCGGAACAAGATAATTGGTGCTTTCCCCGATAAGGAGGCTATAGAGAGCAGGCTGGGTGATATTGTGCCGTAGCTAATTCAGGTGGTGATTACACCAGATAAATCGTCAAAAGGAGATTGGGTATGAGTGATGTTTTAAATGAAGCCCATGGGATAATTCAGTGTAAGGAGTGCCCGTGGTACAAATCCTGTGTGGTGCCGATGAAGTTTACCGCCGAGGATATCCGCCGACAGCTAGAACAATCAGCCCCGGGAACCGGCATTTCCCAGCCGGCTGACCTTGGTCTGCAGAACCTTATGTCAAGTATGGCAATCGCTGCCCAGAACTCGCTATTAGAAGGCTGCCCCATCTTCATTGCCCGCCTACGGGCTAATCCCAATCTGGCCCAACGCATAAAGGAAATGATGCAAAGCTGGGGCAAAGAAGAAGAAGAAAATAAATAAGTGGGCCATTCTG
>DAOUFA010000107.1:0-7142 GCA_034430355.1 Dehalococcoidales bacterium | reverse complement strand
GGGTGAGCACTGGCTTCACCGGCGTGGTTGGTGACGATGCCGAAGGCAAAATACTGATACAGGATTTCCAGAAAGTAGGCGTAGATACTTCTCAAATCAGGGTCAAGCCGGGGGCAAAAACAGGCTCAGTGTTGTGTCTCAGCGATAAACTGGGCAGGCGCTCCCTATATGTCACCCCCGGTGCCAATAACCTGCTCACTATGGATGATTTGGACTTGACCTACATAAACCAGGCCAGAATGCTCCACCTCTCTTCGCTGGTTGATGACAGGCAGTTTAAAATATTGCTGGAGCTGATGGACAGGTTAGATTCATCTACCAGGCTTAGTTTTGCTCCCGGGGCACTATATACCAGAAAGGGGCTCAAGGCCCTAGCTCCAATATTAAGCAGGACTCATACTCTTTTTATTAACCGGAATGAAATAAAGCAGTTAACCGGGGAGGATATGATAAATGGAGCCCAAAGCTGTCTTAAGCAAGGTTGTTCTATTATCGTGGTTACCCTGGGCAGAGGAGTAAGTCTGGAGTTAGGCAAAGGGACTGGTCACAGGACAGTTACCGCTACTTGTTACATCAGGGATGCCGAGACGGAACACACAATTCAACCCAGTAACCGGGATATAGTGTCTCCAGCCGATACTACTGGTGCTGGTGATGCTTTCGCTACCGGATTCCTCTACGGTCTACTTAAGGGAAAGGGACTTGAAGAGTGTGGTCATCTCGGTGACGTCGTAGCTCGTTTCTCCATTACCAAGCTAGGCACCAAGCAAGGCTTCCCCACCCTTAACCAACTAGCCCAACGCTACCGAGAGCTCTGTAATAAGCAGCTATAGCTATTTTGGCGGTTTGGTAAGGACTTCATCCACCAGCCCATACTCTACTGCCTGCTGAGGATTGAGGTAGAAGTCTCGGTCGGTATCATGGGTTATCTTTTCCAGCGGTTGACCAGTGTGCTTAGATATAATGCCTCGGATTAGCTCTTGCATCCGCATAATCTCACGGGCAGCGATTTCTATATCAGCTGCCTGTCCCTGAGCACCGCCAAATGCCTGGTGGAGGTGTATGGTGGAGTTGGGCAGAGCGTAGCGCTTGCCTTTGGCTCCGGCGCAGAGAAGCACGGTGCCCATGCTAGCCGCCAGCCCAACGCAGATAGTGGATACATCAGGGCGAATAAGCTGCATGGCGTCATAAATGGCAAGACCGGCAGAGATAACGCCCCCCGGGCACTGAATGTAAAGGCTTACGTCCTTGTCCGGATCCTCTCGCTCCAGATAGAGAAGCTGAGCAACAACCAAATTAGCTACGATGTCACTAATAGGCATGTTTAGCATAACTATGCGCTCTTTTAGCAACAGCGAATATATGTCGTAACTGAATCGCTCCCCTCTGGCTCCACTCTCAATCACGTGAGGCAAAACGTTCATCGGATAAGCATTCATTTTCCCTCCTCCTTTCGTATTGTCTCAATACTTATATTTGAACCTTTGGCTATTTCTACCAGCCGCTGTATTGTTTTTCGTGTCATTAACGTCTGCTTTATTGATTCACGAGCCTGTGGAGTATTCAGGAATCCCTCCAGTTCGTCTTTTTTGCCCTCATCGGCATCTTTGGTCATATTTTTAATCTCAGTACCTATCTCAGAGTCACTGACTTTAATTTTTTCCGCCCTGGTAACCTCTTCTAGCACCAGCGACCAAATAGTCCTCTTGGTCGCTGGCGGACGTAGTTCTTCTCGTATTTCCTCCTCTGTCTTGTTAATACGGCTAAGATATTCCTCTAAACCGCTACCACCCGTTTGCCAGCGTTGTAACCGTTGGTTAAGGAGTCGGTCAACTTCTATTTCTACTAATATTGGCGGGAACTCTACTTGAGTAACGTCAACCACTGCTTCCACAACCCGTTCCTCAAAATCTATCCTGGCTTTCTCCTCAGCTCTGAGCCCTAAATCAGCTAAGACCTGTTCTCGGAGTGAATCCAAGGTCTTAAACTTGGGGTCAATTTCCTTAGCCAGTTCGTCATTTAACTCAGGGAGCACCTCTTGCTTTATTTCAATAACCTTCACTTTAAACCAAGCCTCTTTCCCCGCCAGCTCGCCTTTAGGATAATCTGTGGGGAATTGGAGCCGGAACTCCTTCTCCTCATCCCTCCCCATCCCCACCAACTGCTCAGCAAATCCAGGTACTGGAAAGGAATAGTTTTGAATTACCTGATATTGAGCTCCATTCTGGTTGATAAAAGGCTTATCTTCAACACTACTCTCAATATCTAAAACTACTAAATCATTAAAACCTACTGGACGCTCTACCGGCTCCCAGGCAGCCTGTTGATGGCGCAGTCTGTCTATTATGGCGCTAGCATCATCCTCGCTTACTTCTACCGGCTCTGGTGTAACTTGAATATGGTGGTAATCACCAAGCTTAACCGTAGGTCGTAACGGCACTATTACCTTAAATATCACCGGGTCAGTTTGAGCTACCTCAATATGGGGCTGAACAATAGCCTCCAATTTTTGCTCTTTGATAGCCTTGTCACAAGCCTTAGGCAGTAGATTACTTAGCGCATCTTCAAGGAGACTTCCCTTACTCAGGTAGCGCTCTAGTATTGCCCGCGGCGCCTTGCCTTTACGAAAGCCGGGAATATCTGTTTTCTTGACCAGGCGGTGATAGGACTCCTCTAAGGACTCTTCTACCTCAGCCGGCTCCATCTCAATACTCAGGAATGCCTGACTATCTTCTATTTTCTCGTTGGTTACTTTCACCTTTTCTCCCGCAGGCGCAGGTGTAATTCAGCCAGCTGCTCCTCAGCCACTGGCGAAGGGGCATTAAATGTTAAATCGGCAGCCTCCTGGGTTTTAGGAAAAGCAATTACCTCCCTGATGGTTTCCTCTCCTGCCAGTAGCATCACCATGCGGTCAATACCGTGGGCTATACCACCATGAGGCGGAGCCCCATAGTCAAAAGCCTCAAGCAGATGCCCGAAGCGCTCCTTAATCTCTTCATCACTATAGCCCAGCAGTCTAAATATCTTCCGTTGAAGCTCAGCGGTGTAAATTCTGAGGCTACCGCCAGCAATTTCACAGCCATTACATATTATATCATAATGTTTAGCCCGCACTTTCTCCGGGGCGGTATCCAGTAAGGGCGCATCTTCATCCCTGGGTGCAGTAAAGGGATGATGCATTGGCTGCCATCGTCTTCCCTCCTTACTACGCTGTAACAATGGGAAATTCACAATGAAGGCAAAGGCAAGAAGATGTGGGTCATCCAAGTTAAGCCGATGCCCCATCTCCCGGCGTAGTTCACCCAACGCCATATCAACCAGCTCAGGCTTACCAGCTATAATAAGTAGAAGGTCGCCCACATTTGCCCCCAAACGCCCGGCTATTTCTTTAATCTGGTCTAAGGTTAGGAATTTAGCCGCCACCGACCTTACCATTTCAAGGGTTAAATTGCTTAAACTACCAGCCGAGGCAGCTAGTGACACAGTCACCAAGCCTTCAGCCCCGAGACCTTGCACCAGCTTATTTAGTTCATCAAGCTGACTTCGGCTATAGGCAGCACAGCCAGGGGCACATATACCCTTTACCTTACCTCCCCTCGCCAGAGCCGAACGAAAAACGGCAAAGTCAGACTGAGCAGCAATGTCGGTCAGGTCTCTTATCTCCAGACCAAAGCGCAAATCAGGCTTATCGGTACCATAACGTTCCATTGCCTCAGCGTAGGTAAGACGAGGGAAGGGTTTTATAAGCCCCCAATCAGGTTTAATCGTCTCCACCATAGCGGTGAAAAGCTCCTCAAACAGGTTGAGGATGTCCTCCTCCTCAACGAAGCTCATTTCTAGGTCAAGCTGAGTGAACTCAGGTTGACGGTCAGCACGTGTATCCTCATCCCGAAAGCACCTGGCTATTTGATAGTATTTCTCCATACCAGCCACCATTAACAATTGTTTGAGTTGTTGCGGTGACTGAGGTAGGGCATAAAACTTGCCGGGATAAAGGCGACTGGGCACCAAGTAATCCCGAGCTCCCTCGGGGGTGCTCTTAATCAGGATTGGTGTTTCTATCTCAATAAATCCTCTAGCGTCCAGGAAATTACGAATAAATTTCACTACCTTGTACCGCAGGAGTAGATTTTCCCTCATCCGAGTCCGGCGCAGGTCAAGATAGCGATACCTGAGCCGTAGGCTTTCCTCCACCTCAGTATCTTCACTGATATAGAAAGGCGGCGTCTTTGACGGATTAAGTATTTCTGTATCCTGGGCGATAACCTCAATGTCACCGGTAGCCAATTTGGGGTTCTCAGTCCCCTGGGGACGAGGGGCGACTTCACCACTAACCCTGACCACATATTCACTACGCATCTCGCTAGCTATCTGGTGGCATTGCTTGGAAGTTTCGGGGTTAAATACCACCTGAACTATGCCTTCCCGGTCACGCAGGTCGATAAATATTAACCCGCCGTGGTCACGACGTCGGTCTACCCAACCAGCCAGGGTTACCTTGGCACCGACATGCTCTTTATTCAACTCGCCACAACTATGACTTTTAAGCAAAATTATCCCCTCTTTTTAGCCATCTTCAACTAAAGCAAATCAGCCTCACCAATATTGGTCAAGCCATGCCAGTGTTCTTCATTCATCTATGATGCCTGCCAGCCTCTTAGTAAGGCATCGTAGGCATACTTGTTAGCCAAGCCCAAATGGCAGCACCAAGTACAGCGAACATGATACCGAAAATTATGGCATATATTCCCAAGGTGATAAGGCTCATCCTCCAAATCAATCCCCAAGCCAATTGCCAGGTCGGTTTTACAACCACTTTCTCCATTTCTTCTTTCTCCATTTTTTATTTGCCTCCTTTTTGTTTCAGTAGCCAGTATTCTAAGCTATCAGCTAAAGCCAGCCAGCTAGCTTCAATAATATTGGTTGAGCTACCGACAGTCCGCCACTGTTCCACCCCGTCGCTGGACTCCATAAGGACACGAACCTGAGACTCGGTACCAATACTTTCCTCAAGGATGCGAACCTTATAGTCAACTAGCTTGACTTGAATCAAGCTGGGGTAGAACTGTAATAGTGCTTTGCGTAATGCCGCATCCAGGGCATTAACCGGTCCGTTACCCTCAGCTACAGTATGTATAATTTCACTGCCCACTTTCACCTTTACCGTTGCCTCAGACAGCATTTCCTCCAGATTTTTTCGAGTCGGTGGACGCCGCTTCCTCTCAACCACTACCATAAAGTCAACCAGCTTAAAGGGTGGTTCATAACCTGGGTTAGCCCGGTGGACTAATAGCTCAAAGGAGGCTTCGGCATTCTCATACTGGAAGCCACGGCTCTCCAGTAACTTAACCTGATTCAGTAGCTTCTGGGCTTCTTCACCTTTCGGGGGCAAATCTAAACCCATCTCTTTTGCCTTGTACAGGATATTCCTCTTACCTGATAACTCAGATACCAGTGCCCGTGGTCGATTACCAACCCGGTCTGGGTCTATATGCTGATAGCTCTCCGTCCATTTAGCCAGGGCTGAAACATGAATCCCGGCCTTATGAGCAAAGGCACTGGAACCCACATAAGGCGAAGAGGCATCAGGAACAAGATTAGCCACCTCACTCACATAGCGTGATATCTCAGTTAATTTAGCCAACTGCTCATCGGTAACACAATCAATACCCATTTTGAGCTTCAAATCTGGGATAATAGAACAGAGGTTAGCATTACCGCAGCGCTCACCATAGCCATTGATAGTCCCCTGAACCTGAGTAACCCCAGCCTGAACCGCAGCCAGGGTATTAGCCAGCGCTAATTCACCATCATTATGAGTATGAATACCCAGCGGCACGGTGGTCAGCCTCCTGGCGGCCTCAACGGCAGTCGTTACCTCACCGGGCATTGAGCCCCCGTTGGTATCACACAGCACCAGGCAACTAGCTCCAACTTCAGCCGCTACCTCTAAAACACGCAGGGAGTAACTGGGGTTAGCCTTAAAACCATCAAAGAAGTGCTCAGCATCAAAGAAAACAGTAAGCCCCTTTGCCCTGAGATAGCCTATTGAATCGGCAATCATACCAAGGTTTTCCTCCAGGCTAGTTTCTAATACCCTGGTAACCTGCAACTCCGAGCTCTTACCGACGATAGTAACTACCTCTACCCCAGCGCCAGCCAGAGCCTGGAGGTTAGCATCGGCTTCGGTATTAGCCCCTGGTCGTCTGGTGCTACCAAAGGCAACCAGTTTGGAATAGGGAAGGGTCAGGCTCCGAGCCTCGGTGAAGAACTCAATATCTTTAGGATTAGAGCCAGGCCAGCCGCCTTCTATAAAGTGGATACCCAGCTCATCAAGCTTCCGGGCAATGTTTAGCTTATCAACCACGGAGAAGGAAATACCCTCTGTCTGGGCCCCATCCCGCAGTGTGGTATCATAAAGTTGGACTGATGACAACTTTCAGCCTCCTGCCTTTCCGGCAATTAATTCTCCCATCTCCCATTCCTACCCCCTGTCCCCAGCGATACAGTATCACAACCCTGATACATCCTCAAGCATGCTACGACATTCCATACTATCCAGTCAGAAGCGGCTTTGCCACTTTGGTATCGCCTCGGGGTTGACCACAAACTCGGGTACCTCGCCCCGTAGAGCACTAAGGCAATTCTCCATCTGGACAATGGGCAACTGCCACATGACTTCTGGGGTAAGCGAAGCCGCGTGAGGGGCGTATAGTGTCTTGAAGAAAATATCTTCGTCGAGCAGAGGATTATCAGCCTGGGGAATCTCCGGTGTAAAGACATCCAAGGCGGCGCCGGCTATCCAGTTCTCTCTCAAGCCCTTAGCCAGTGCCTCTTCATTTACTAGGCTCCCCCGGGATGTATTTATCAGGTAGGCAGTAGGTTTCATCATCCTGAGTTGAGGTTCTCCGATAAGTCCTATCGTTTCCGGGGTTTCTACGGCATGAAGAGTTACCAAGTCTGACTCCTTGAGCAGGGTCTCCAGGTCAGTAAGTTCCACCTCCAGCGCCTTAGCCTTTTCGGCGGGCACGTAAGGGTCAAAAGCTAGAAGTTTAACTCCGAAAGGGCGAAGAAGCTCGGCTACTCTGGAGCCAATCCTGCCTAATCCCACAATACCCACAGTTTTGTTTTGAAGGAGCGTA
>DAOUFA010000106.1:0-6388 GCA_034430355.1 Dehalococcoidales bacterium | reverse complement strand
CCCTTCACCTGGGATAGTTCCTCAACTGAGGCACCAGCAATGCCTTTAAGGCTGCCAAACTGAGATAACAGCCTCTGGGCGGTTACCATTACCGACTCGCCGGCGACACCACGACCCAGAATCAGAGCTAAAATCTCCTGAGCCGATAGGGCTTCTATCCCGAATTTTTGCAACCTTTCCCTCGGTCGCTCAGAGATGGGCAAATCATGAATGGTAAACGATTTCTTAGCCATTCTTGCCTCCATGCCCGGCTTTCAATAGCCAGCCCCCAGTGCCAGGGGCGTCGCCCCCTGGCTTAGCTGGGTGACGTAGTAACATAATCCCGCCACAAATTATCCAGACCATCCATATCAAAGCCATAAACCTTTTCCAGAGCCCCGTCATAGCTACTACCCTGCCTAAATGTATTCAGCAGTTCAAGCATCTTGCCCTGCCCATAATTAGTGAGAAGAAAATCGACCAAACTATAACTTTGAGCATAAGAAAGAACAGACTCTTCGGCATAAGCGGAAAAGGGGCTTGACAGGCTCTGCACTGAGATAAGACCATTTTCAGCTATTGCCCGGTCAAGATAGTCGCTAAATACCGTCTCCAGCGGACCCTCGGTATGCATGGCTAACCCCTCGTCAAGCCAGGTAGGCAGGTCATTATAGGGGTTGAGTGCCATCTGATGGATAACCAGGTGGGTTAGCTCATGGGCAGTTGCCCGCTTACCCCAGTCAAGGTTAGCTGGAGCGATACCAATAGCCATAATGCCATACCGGGTAAAGGCTACTCCTCCCGTCCACTCCTGGGGATAAATCATTGCCCCCTGTAAATCCTGAGAGTTAGCGTAGATATAGAGCTTAGCCGGCTTCTCAAGCTCGGCACCGGTGTCCTCAGCCAGCCGAGCCAATGCCTGCTGAGCCGTGGCCATTAGCTCCTGAGCAAAGGGCTGGTCTCCCTGATACCAGTAGATAGTTACTTTACCCTCAGTTAGACTTTGCCACGAATAGCGGGTATCATCAAAATTAACCCGAGCCGGAGCCGTTTCAACCCTGTCACCTCGGGCATCCTCCACTGCCCACCAATAGTCCAGGCTAGACCCCGTGGGGAGCCCGCCTATTTTTACCATGTCTAGAGGCCAGTCAATATTGACAGTATTAGTCGGCGCAAATCCAATATAGACTTCGCTGGTTACCCGGGCAAAGCCTATTCGGTCAACCCGGTAGCGGAGGCGAATATCGGTAATATTAACATCACTCTCGGCTGATAAACTAAAGTTAAGCCGATGCGGGAACTCGGGTTGAGCCGAGCTACCTAATATTGTCAGCTCGCCCTGGGCTTGAACCAAGCTGGGAACTAACAAAACCAGGAGTAAACAAACAGCTAAAGCTAATAGACGAGCCTTGTTAATCATCCTTCTCCACCTACATTAAACCGAAGATAGGCAGTTATCAAGTCATCCAGTTCCCCATCCAATACAGCATCGGTATCGCTGGTCTGATAATTAGTTCTGTGGTCCTTTACCATCTTATAGGGATGAAGAACATAACTTCTAATCTGGTTACCCCAGCCAGCGGTTATACGCTTTCCTTTAAGCCTAGCCCTTTCTTCAGCCCTTTTCGCCAGCTCTAACTCCAACAGGCGAGATTGAAGAATTTTGAGGGCAATCTCCTTGTTCTGGTGCTGAGAACGCTCACTCTGACAGGTAACCACCAACCCCGTTGGCAGATGGGTCAACCTGACAGCACTGCTTGTCTTCTGCATATGCTGCCCTCCCGGTCCACTCGACCTAAACGCATCAACCTTCAAGTCATCGGGCTCTATCTTGACGTCAACATCGGCTTCGGCTTCAGGTATAACCTCAACCAGGACAAAGGAGGTATGCCGAGCATGGTCAGCATCAAAAGGAGAAAGACGAACCAGACGATGGACACCGTGTTCCGATTTCAGGTAGCCACAGGCATAACTGCCGCTAACCTCAATGACGGCACTCTTTATCCCAGCCTCCTCCCCGGAGGAAATGTCTAATATCTCAGCCTTATAACCGCGCCGCTCAGCCCAGCGAAGGTACATTCTCAGTAACATCTCGGCCCAATCCTGGGATTCTATGCCTCCAGCCCCGGCGTGAAGAGCCAGAATAGCACTTCTGGCATCATACTCACTAGTAAAAGCTGTCTCCAGTTCCAGCTCGTCAAGGCGGGAAGCCACCCCAGCTATTTCAGACTGAATTTCTGTCCACAGTGAGGTATCCTCCTGCGCCAGGGAGATTAATTCAGCAATGTCAGCCACCTTTTTCTCCAGCTCACGCCACGGCTGCACCAGCCTCTTCTGCTCAGCCAACCGGCGCATTACACTCTGCGCTTTAGCCTGGTCTAACCAGAAGTCAGGCTGGGCTGACTCTTTTTCTAAGTGGGTAATCTCCTTCTCTTTGGCAGCAATGTCAAAGATGCACCAGCGCCATTGATACTCTAGCCTGTAAATCCTTTAGTTTATCCCCTAACTCCTGCATCTGCCCTCACCGTTTTTCAAAATGTTGATTGATGTTGCTAAATAAACTGTTTTTGGTGACCTCACCCCCTTAATCCCCCTCTCCTCCTTAAGGAGAGGGGGAGATTTTAGGGAGGGGGCTTCGCCCCCTCTCTTACCTACATTCCCCCCTTCCCTTACCAAGGGAAGGGGTCAGGGGGATGGGTTGCTAAATAACTTTTTAACTCCTTATTTCCCGTAATCCTTTTATCCGAAAAGCTCCCGCTGATAACCTGCCTTAGCCACCAGATTACCACCAGCCGCCAGATGGGCCAGCCGGGTAGGCTCAGGTAAGCGATAACCCCGACAGCACTTTATGACCCAGTAGATAGCAGTTTGAAGGTCAATCTTATGACCTATGGAAACATAGATAGGCTTCACTCCGAGCTTGGTTCGCAGAGCCACCCCTATAGTCTCACCATTGTCCACCACTTCAGCATAGCTACCTGGCTCAACGCCGGGCACTTGATGGGTGCCACATAGTAGAGATTTAGCGCAGCCAATGGTTGGCGAATTCAAAAAGAGCCCTAAATGGGAGGCAAGACCCATTCGCCGAGGGTGAGCAATTCCCTGCCCATCAACCAGGATAAGGTCAGGAGTAATAGTAAGCTCCTGGCAAGCAGCCAGTGTCAAGGGTGCCTCCCTGAAGGACAAAAGCCCCGGGATGTAGGGTAAATTAAGCTTGCCGTTGACTACCTTTGTTTCCACTACGCTAAGTTCAGGATACTGTAAGACAACCACCGCCCCGGTAGCTACCCCCTGTGCTCTGTCGGCTGATATATCCACACCGGCTATAAAGCGAGGGGTCACCACTTCACCAGTTCTAGACACCTGCGCTGCTAACCTCCGCTGTAGGTCTAAAGCCTGAGCGATACTAACCTGCCAACTATGCAAGTTCTCTACTTTCACACCTTGATTATAACCACTGTATAATCTTCTGACAACTATATTGTACAAAGGTCGTTCACCAAGGAAACCAGGAGTAAGGTCGCCAAATACTAGATGCCAACCATTTGACAGTTGAACAATTATGGGGCATAATAATGTACACAAGGCTAGTAAAATGGTAAAGATTAGATTACGACGGACAGGTACCAAAAAAAAGCCGAGTTACCGCCTAGTAGTAGCTGATGCTCGAGCCCCTCGTGACGGAGCCTTCATCAACATCATTGGACACTATAATCCCCTAACCAACCCCGAAACAGTAGTTATAGATGAAGAAAAAGCACTACACTGGCTGAGGCAAGGAGCACAGCCAACAGATACTGCCGCACGCTTATTATCCAAAGTAGGGATTATGGAAAAATTCAAAACAACCAAGGAGAAAACATGAAAGAATTAATAGAATTCATCGCCAAATCAATTGTTAATTCACCTGATGATGTGGTAGTTACTGAGGAAACTGACGAGCAAGGCATAATACTTAAATTGCAGGTTGCCGATGATGATAAAGGAAGAGTTATTGGTAAGCAAGGCCGAATAGCCGCTGCCATGCGCACCTTAATCAGAGTAAAAGCAGCCAAGGCAGGCACCAGAGCCAGCCTCGAAATTATCTAAAAACAACCCAATAAGAGATTCAAGGAAGTTTGAAATAAGCCACGCATTAACCACCTATCAGGAATGAAATTACCTGAGCCGGAATATGTAACTATTGGTCAAATCCTAGCCCCATGGGGTATCAAAGGCAAACTAAAGGTAAAGGTAGTAACCGATTTCCCCCAACGCTTCGCCCCCTGTTCCAAGATTTATATTAACCACCAGCCTATGACCATTGACGCCACTGAGTGGCGTAAAGGGAAGGCAATTATCAAGCTCAGCACCATTGATAGTATTGAACAGGCACAAAAGCTGCGGGGGCAACCTATAGAAATACATCACAGCCAACTCCAGCCTCTGCCCGAAGGACAATACTACCATTTCCAACTTATCGGGCTAGAGGTAGAGACAACCCAGGGAGAACTACTGGGAAACATCACCGAAATTCTAACCGCAGAGAGCAATGATATCTATGTAGTCAGTGGTGATAGAGGGGAGATTCTTATTCCCGCCATTGACGATGTCGTAAAATCTATTGACCGTAATAAAGGGCGCATAGTTATCGAGCCTATTGAGGGGCTATTAGCCTAAAAACCAAAAAGCGGCTAGATAAGCACCGGAGAAGTCCTATTCACCCTCGCTCTCCTCAGGAGCAGGATGAGCCTCCCCAGCTTTGAAAAGCGCATATCTCGCCAAAGGAGGGGCAGCCAGTTCGTTGATGATGACCGAGGCAAGAACGGCATTCACCATTATAGCGCCAAAGGTAGGGAATGCCCGCTCGGCTAGAAGAACTAGACCCAGAGTAACTCCAGCCTTGGGCAGGAGGGCAAGACCGAGATACTTTTTAACTGCATCTGAGGAATGAGAAATTGTAGCCCCGGCTCTGGTGCCAAAATATTTGCCGAAGCACCTAGCTAGAACAATTAATCCTGCCACTACACCGGCAGTTTTCATAACACCCAGGTCAAAGTGTAATCCTGCCAATACAAAAAACATGGCAAAGATTACATCTTCAATCTCCTCAAGGGCAAGAAACATCTTAGTTTCTTTTAATCTATTGACCACGATAAAACCAGCAGCCATGTTAGCCAAAATTGCCGAGACGCCCAAGAGATTAGTAACGCCGATGCACGCCATAATCACTCCGAAAACTACTACCAAAAGCAACGGACGTGTTCTTACCAGCCTGGCGATATAAATTAAGGCGAAGCCAAAGGCGGTACCTATCCCTATAGACTGAGCTATCTGTAGGAAAGGGACACCCAACATCTGATAAAAGGAGACACCTCCGACACCACTGACCAAGGGTCGGCATACACATAAAGCAATAGCAAAAGCGACTACGGCAATGGCATCATCAAGCGCCACCACGGCTAATAAGGTTGTGGTCAAAGGGCCTTTAGCCCGGTACTGGTTGATTATGGCTACTATCGCCGCCGGGGCGGTAGCACAGGATACGGCACCTATGATAAAAGCCATCGGGAAATAGGTATCATAGAAGGTAGCATTTGGAATGCTCAAGATGCGGGGGAATAGGAATGCTAGCACTAAGGTAACCAGAAACCAGGCGCCTACACTTTGAAACGGGGTTATCCAGGCGATACTTCTGCCCAATTTTCGTAGGGGCTCCAAGCGAAGGCCACCCCCGACCAAAAAGGCAATAATGCCCAGGGCGACATCGGTGATTATGCCCAAGTTTCCTATTGTCGCCCCCGATATTACGTTGAAAACAGAAGGACTCAACAAAATACCGATGATGATATAGCCGGTAATCCTGGGGAACTTAAGTCTCTCGGCGACTAAGCCACCAAAAAGACCGATGACTATAATTATTCCTATGGCTAATACTAGATTCGTCTCCATAAGAATTACCTTGATAAAAACACCTTAACCAATAAAGAGCCCTAGGGCTTTTAGCTCTAGGGCTCTTTATTTATCGATTCATAAAATTGAGGTAATAACAATTTTTGTAATGTTTCTAGCTCTTACTAGACTAAGCCTAATTTTGACTGAAAAGTCGAGAGAAGTCTCCATCAAAATTGTCTAAGAAATGGTGCATATCTAGCACATCATCGGCAGTTAGCTTAGCCGCATTCCTGAACCTATCTAGCTCTGCCTCAGCGAGGTCAGTAATAACCTCAGGCAGCCTACCCTCCTTAACTACGGCGGCTATTAAACACCGAGTACGGCAAGCGGGACAAATTGCACTCAAAAACCATAAATCTTGGTCATGGCTAAGGATGTTAACATTATCTACCTCATAGTGACGCCCACAAACACGACACTTTATTGCCGCCATTAACCTTTTAATAAGACGCTCCTCCACCAATCCAGCCTCCGA
>DAOUFA010000105.1:0-7831 GCA_034430355.1 Dehalococcoidales bacterium | reverse complement strand
TGAGGTAGCGCTCGGCATTCCTTCTGACATTGAGCAAGCGATTAACCTCAGCTACAGGTCTAGCGGTGAGATAGACAAACAAGTAAGCCAGTTTGCCCCACCCGTTGAAGAAGGGGCTGAGGTTACCTCAGAGCTGATTGCCAGGACACCTGTGGCTCAAAGTCTGGACTTACTTATCGCCCAGGCAGTACGGGATAGAGCCTCGGATGTCCACCTTGAACCGCAGGAAGATAGGCTGCGCATCCGCTACCGCATAGATGGCATTCTGCATGATATGTTCTCCTTGCCGCTGACTGGCCGCGCACCGCTGGTGTCCAGGGTTAAAATTCTGGCTGGGATGAATATTGCCGAGAAAAGACGTCCCCAGGATGGTCAATTCTCGATTGAGGTAGAGGATAGGGATATTGATATTCGTGCTGCCAGCATGGAAACAGCCTGTGGGGAGAGGGTAACATTACGGATTCTGGATAAGTCGCTCTCTCTCTTCACCCTGCCTGAGCTAGGTTTCTTAGCTGATGCTCTCAAGAAGTACCGGGCGATGTTGAACAGCCCCTTCGGCATGATACTGGTGGGTGGCCCCACTGGCTCGGGTAAAACAACTACCCTCTATGCATCGATTAACCAGCTTGATGCCAATGAGCGTAATATCCTGACAGTTGAGGACCCTATTGAGTACCGTTTTATGGGCATCAACCAAACCCAGGTTAACCCTAAGGCTGGGATTACCTTTGCCGGTGGTCTGCGGGCTATTTTGCGGCATGACCCTGACGTTATTCTGGTAGGTGTGATACGGGACAAAGACACGGCATTGACAGCAGTTCAAGCTGCTCTCACCGGACACCTGGTACTGTCTTCAATCCATGCCAACGATGCCGTTAGCGTGCTTTTTCGACTGAGAGACCTGGGTGCCGAGCCATATCTTATCGCCTCGACACTGGTTGGCATTGTGGCTCAACGCATGGTTCGCCGTATCTGTACTCACTGCTGTGCTCCATCTCAACCCTCAATGGAAGAGCAAATAGCCTACGAAGATGAAATGAAAGAGCAGCCAGCCACCTTTTATAGTGGGGCAGGGTGCAATCTTTGCGCCAACACTGGCTACCGGGGACGAACCGGGCTTTTTGAGCTCCTGGTTATGAGTGAGGAAATTAGAAGGATGTTACTTAGTAATACCAGTGCCGGTGATATTAGAGCCGAGGCACTCAAGGAAGGAATGGTAACAATGAAGCGTGACGGGATGCTGAAAGTAAAAGAGGGCATTACCTCAGTGAGTGAGGTGCTACGTAGTGTATTTTCTATCGGCTAACAGTCGGTGTTCCAACCATACTGGAGGGAATTATGGCATATCAGTTTAAAGCCTACACCCTTGATAAAAGGGTGGTGCAAGGTACAATTGATGCTGCTTCGGAAAGTACGGCTGAGGAAGCCTTGTACCGGGCAGGGTATCATCGTGTCCTCAGCCTGAAACAAACGCGTCCAGGCTTAAGTGTAGAACAGTTGCTACCAACCCTGTTTAGGGTCAAGGCTCAGGAGGTGATTGACTTATCGCGCCAGCTAGCTACCCTGATTGAGTCTGGTGTTACTATCCTCACCGCTCTGCAACTACTCGCCGAACAGGCCTTTAGAGCTGCCTTCAGCAAAGTCATCGCGGGACTGGTCAATGAGCTTCGAGGAGGTAGCTCCCTTTCTCAAGCGTTGAGCAAGTACCCCCAGGCATTCTCCTATACCTACTGCCAAGTGGTGGGAGCCAGCGAACAGGCAGGAAACCTTGAAGTTGGCCTGAGGCAAATGGCGGGCTACATGGAGAAACAGGCAGCAACAAAGAAAAGAATAAAAAGTGCCCTGACATATCCTATCGTGGTGTTATCTATGGCCATCGGGGTGTTTGCCCTTCTCATTACGGTAGCCCTGCCGCCACTGGTTGGGCTATTTACCTCACTTGGTACTGAGTTACCGTGGATGACAAGGTTACTTATTGCTATTTCCAATTTCCTTACCAACTATAAGTTCTACCTTCTGGGGGGAGTAGCTATTATAATTATGTCAATTATTGGCTATGCGAGGCTACCGGCGGGAAAACTGACCATAGACAGGTTAATGTTAAAGCTTCCGCTGATTGCTCCTATCACTGTACAGCGCAATGTGTGCCACTTCTGTCGAACAGCATCAATGCTGCTAAAAGCCGGGCTTATGTTACCGCAGACAATGAATATCGTTATTCAAACCGTTGGCAACAGGATTATCCGCCAGGCATTGAGGGAGGTCAGAGAGAAGCTGATCCAGGGGCAAGGTCTGTCTCAGCCGATGGCTACCATTGACCTATTTCCCCGACTTCTGGTGGAGATGATATCGGTAGGCGAGAAAACGGGTAACCTAGACTCTACCCTGGCCACCCTCGGTGACTATTATGAACAGAGGGTAGACCAGAGGGTCAACTCGCTTGTATCAAAGATAGAGCCGACTTTGACAGTGGGCGTGGGGCTAGTGGTTGCTTTTATCGCCCTCTCCATCATAACGCCACTGTACTCCATACTGGGGTCTATGTAGTGACTGGTATTGTGGGTGTTAGACAATGGGAATGAGTATAAATAAATGGCTGTCAAGGGCAAAAGCCTGTCTGGTTGGGGACGAAAGAGGATTTGGCTTGGTCGAGACTTTAGCTGCGGTTGCCATCTTAGGGGTTGCCGTGGTTGCTTTTGTAATTGGCTTGTCAACAGGGTCAGTTACGGTGCGTGAGGGTAACCAAGAACTTGTGGCCCAGAGCTTGGCACAGACTCAACTGGAATACGTCAAAGACTATCCCTATGACCCGGCAGCAACTACCTACCCCACTGTGGATACGCCTGAAGGTTATTCCATCGGCGTTGAGGCTGGCTCTATCTCTGATACTGATACTGACATCCAGAGAATAACGGTAACTATCTCCCGAGACGGGGAGGCTATACTGACCGTTAAGGACTATAAGGTGAACCGATGATGAAGGGGCAAAAAGGGTTTACATTACCTGAACTACTCATAACCGTGGCTATTACCGGGCTTATTGTCAGTTTTCTGGGTACGGCTATCTATCAAATTGTCACCGTTACTGACTATAGCAACCAGAGGATTACAGCCATGCATGAGCTCCAAAACGCAGCTCACTGGTTCAGCCGTGATGGGCAGATGGCGAGTACCGCCAGTGGCGGTGGTGAGCTGGTACTGACTCTACCCGACGACTCTTCAATCACCTATTCTGTGGTCGACAATGAGCTTCACCGCACCGACGGCGAGTCTCAGATGACACTAGCCCGAAATATCAGTGATATTTCCTTCGCCGTTGAAGGCCGTATTATCACCATAACCATAACCTCGTCCCCCGTGGGGAGGTGGGATATGAGTGAGTGGGGAACGAGACAATATAAGGTTTGCCTCCGACCCACCGGGGAGGAATTATGATGAATAGCCAAAAAGGTCAAGCGCTTCCTCTAGCCTTAGTGGCTCTAGCTATAGGCATGCTGACCATCGCCCCTTTCCTCAGCCATGCCGGTAGCAGCCTTATTGGCTCGCGAATCTACCAGCAGTCGACAAGTGAGCAATACTCCGCCGATGCCGGGGTTGAATATGCCATCTGGCATCTACAAAGCGGGGAATCAGAAGTACCGGAAGGCGAGGAGCTGGAGTTGCCGCAATTTATGCTAAATAGCCAGTCGGTGAATGTTACTATAGACAACCAGGGTGAGCAGATTTATAAGATTACCTCCATAGCTACCAGCGATGATGGTAGCAGCACTACCATTGAAGCCTATGTATCGATAATCCTGGGGTTCTTTGATGGTAGCTTTACTACATTCCCGGGTGGTTTAACTCTAAACCGAGGTGAAGAATACACCGGCAATGTCTATGCTGAGGGGAATGTCCAGCTAGATCAAGGGGCTACAATCAACGGGGGTGTCTATGCTGAGGGGAATATCCAGCTAGACCAAAATGCTACAATTAACGGCAATGTCTATGCTGAGGGGAGTATCCAACTAGATCGAAATGCTACGATCAACGGCGATGTCTGTGCTGGAGGGAATGTCCAACTAGACCAAGATGCTGTAATCAACGGCAACGTCTATGCTGTGGGGAATGTCCACCTAGATAAAAACGCTGCAATCGACGGCGATGTCTATGCTGGTGGGGATGTCCAACTAGGTCAAGGGGCTACCATCACCGGCGATTATCCCCTTCCCTATGAAGGGTGCCCGCTGCAAGGCATTCGCGGTATAGATATCGGTATAGATATCCAAACCTGGGAAATAGGGCGTCAGTAGTTTTAAACAGGCTGCGAACCTGTATAAAGAAACTTAAGGTTGAGGACATCAATTGAAATAAGAAAGTCATAATCGGAGGAGAGATTTGGTAAAGAGCAGGCTAGCCATCGTAATCTTAGTTATTATCTTGGTAGTGGTCTATTACCTCTTGGGGATGGGCTATACGAACCAGCGCCAGGAGCAGGAGGTGCTGACTTCACAAATCACTGAGGTTACTCAAGCCCTCGGAGAAATCCCACAGCCTACCCAGAATCTTGAGCAGCTATTAGAGGCGGCTCAGGCTAATCTGGCTGTTGAGCAAAGCGTATTCCCCAGCCAGGTAAACACCACCCGGGTTATTGATACTATTCTCAGATTGGCTGCTGAATGTGAGGTTAAGGCTATCCCCTTGATAACTGACCCGTGGGCAATAGAGAACATCGGGGAACATAGCTATTATGTTTTTCGGTTAAACGTGGCAGTTGAGGGGAGTTTCTCCCAATTCGTCATTTTCGTTAGTAAATTGGAAAACGGGAAGTTTGACACCCTTATCGTGGAAAATATCAGTGTCACCAGGGTCAGCCAGCAGTCTGAAGAAGAAAGTACTGAAGACGAAAGTGTTGCCGAGGAAACTATACCTATCATGGCTAGCCTGGACATAGCTATCTATACCCAATCTCTGACTTCTGATTAAGGAGCTTGTCTAAAAAATGTATGTCACGCTAAATATCAGTGCCACCAGTATAAGAGTCCTCTCGGTAAGGGGAAGGCAAGTAAAGAAGTGGGGCAGTGTGCCTCTGGCACCGGGGCTGGTCAGAGACGGTCTCATTTTACAGCCGAAAGCGGTAGGGGCAGCCATTAATGACCTGTTTAAATCGACGAAAATTCCTAAAAAACAGGTCATCACCAGTGTGACCGGCTTGTCCTTTACTTACCGCGTTCTGAGCTTACCGCGGATGAAGTCGGCCCTTCTCGGGGAGGCTATCCGGCGGGCAGCCAAGAAAGAAATGCCGTTACCTCTGGAGGAGTTGTACCTTTCATGGCAGGCTATCGGCGGGGAAGATGACGAGCTGGATTTCTTTGTTTTGGGTGTGCCGCGAAATCTCATCGATGCCGTGGTTCAGACATTAGCCGAGGCCGGGGTGAAGTCTTACCTCATTGAGCTAAAGCCGCTGGCGTTGGCTAGAGCAGCTAGTCGGGAGGATGCGTTAATAGTATCTTTGGAGCCTGGTTGCTTCGATATTGTTCTAGTTGCTGATGGTATTCCCACTATTATGCATACCATAACTCCCAGAGGGGAAGGGGCGAGTATAGAGGACAACGTTCGGCGGCTAACCGATGAGTTATCAAAAACGGTGGAGTTTTACAACAGTAGCCACCCGGAAAATCCCCTTAGTCCAGCTACACCCTTGTTGCTAACCGGAGAGCTGCCAGCTGATCCTAACACCAGCCAGCTTATCCAAGCCGAGACAGGATATCCAGTTGAGCTCTTAGTCCCCTCATTAAAATTCCCGCCTGACTTACCTATTGCTTTATATGCCGCTAATATGGGGCTGGCTCTCAAAAAGGTGCCACAGAAGGGAGCTACCCGTTTCCGTGATATAAGTCTCAACATACTGCCCGTTACCTATAAGCCTAGAGTCCTCCGGGTATCGTGGCAATTCATAGCCTTATCTCTGGCGATAGGCATCGGCGGCGGTTGTCTATTTCCCATGTACCGGCTCCAGAGTGAGGCTGAGGTTGAAACCATACGTTTGCAAACTGAGTTAAGTCAGGTTAGCCAGGAACTACATCAAGTACGTCTGGCTTCTAATGAGGCCACGCAAATTGAGGATATCATCAGTAGAATGGTCGACGAGCTGGGAGCCCTGAAGCAGGAGCATCAATACATTCTGAGTAAGGGGGGCGACTTTGCCATTAATCTGGATTCAGTTACCCATGCCATTCCCCCCGAAGCCTATTTCACCGTTATAGAGATGAGCACCGACCAAATCACTGTGGAGGGTGAGGCTGATAATGCCTTCACCGTCATCGACTACGTATTGGCTTTAGAGGAACAAGGATGGTTATCTGAGGTTCGTATTGCTGAAATTGATGAGGTAAAGATTACTGAAATTGAGATTACCGAGACCGAAACTATAGAGACTGAGATTACTGTGATATCTTTCATTATTGTCATCAGTTGGTAGGGGTGGGCTCTAGTCCGCCGGCTCCATTTTGGGCGGCTGGAATAATAACCACCATGCTCTAGGTGGAGAAATCCTGAGATTTTACTTGAGGAGATAAAAAGATGCACATCGATGACCTGCTTCGCCTGACGGTAGCTAAGGGTGCCTCAGACCTGCATCTCAAGGCGGGAAGAGTCCCCATTCTCCGTGTTGATGGGGAGCTTGTCCCTCAAGAGCAGATGCCTGAGATGACAACGGAGGATATGGAACAGGTCTTTATGGAAGCAACCACCGATGCACAAAGAATCTCCTTTGCTGAGGAGCTGGAGTTAGATTTTGCTTACCAGGCTAATGGTATTGGTCGCTTCCGGGTTAACGCCTACCTTCAAGGACGCACCATTAGTCTTGCCTGTCGCCCGATTCAAACCCAGCTCCCTAACCTAGAGGAGTTAGGGCTACCAGAGGTGTGTAAGAGCCTGGTCCTGAAACCCAGAGGCCTAATTGTGGTCACCGGACCAACTGGATGTGGCAAATCGACTACCCTGGCGGCGATGATGAACTATCTTAATCAGGAAGAGAAGCGCAAGGTCGTCACCATTGAGGACCCTATAGAGTTTGTCCATCAAGATAAGAAGTGTGTATTTTCCCAACGGGAGCTTGGTGCCGATACCACATCTTTTGCTAGTGCCCTGAAGCATGCCCTCCGACAGGACCCTGATGTTATACTGGTGGGAGAGATGCGAGACCTGGAGACGATGGCGGCGGCTTTGACTGCTGCTGAAACCGGTCACCTGGTTCTTACTACTCTCCATACTCCCAGTGCTCCCCAGGCCGTTGATCGATTCATTGACATCTTCCCACCCCACCACCAGCACCAGGTGCGCATACAGCTGTCGACTACACTTGAAGGAATACTCTACCAGATTCTATTACCCAGGGGTGATGACTCCGGGCGCATTGCCGCGGTAGAGATAATGCTGGCCACTACCGCCGTTAGGAACCTTATCAGAGAGGGAAAGACTTACCAACTGATGAACGCTATCCAGACAGGGTCTCAATACGGCATGCAGACCTTGGACCAGGCACTGCTTGCCCTCTACCGCAAAGGGATTATAAGCCGAGAACAGGCACTGGCTCGAAGTGTAGATGTGGAAGAATTAGAGGGAATGCTTGCTGGGTCTGGCTAGAGCCACCAACTACTTTCCGGGCACGATTTGAGCTTCGGCACAGTTTTCTGTTCGTTTATTGTCCCGCAGCCTGCCGTCCTTACATTGCGCAGTTTACGCTTTATTGCTACAATATGCCTGTGAGAGCCTTTCCTGTCGTCATCTTGGGGCGGAGGGCTTTTATTTAGGCGAGGGTAAATGGTAGTTAAATATAACCCACAGGAAG
>DAOUFA010000104.1:0-2476 GCA_034430355.1 Dehalococcoidales bacterium | reverse complement strand
CCCAAGCAGACATAGGTATCAACTCAACAAATGATTATCTACAGTTAATGCCAATAACTAAGAGGCATTATGGGGCTAAAATTAGCCTATTTTTCTCTATAAAATGCTTGTTTTTATATACTACCAGATTTTTGAAATTAAAAGCAACTCACTTTGACATTCTACACTAAATCGTGTAGAATTTAGCTATGAGAGGCCGGTATAGAGTGGATCGACAACAATGGGACAGCCAGCGCATCCAGTCCTTAAGGCGCCATTTAGGTCTGACCCAGCGTGAGCTAGCCGACGAACTAGGCACTCGCCAGCAAACGATAAGCGAATGGGAAACCGGGATGTATCGACCCCGCGGTACCTCAGCTACCCTGCTCTCCATTATTGCTGAACGAGCCCAATTTGAATACGAGGCTAAGCCTAAACAACCTTGACATTATACACGATTCCGTGTATAATACAATAAAAGCTTTAAATGGGCGGTTTAATCTGAGGAACCGCTTTTGTTACATTATCTATACACGGTATCGTGTTGAATAAACGGGGATAGTTATAGAGGGGGCAAAGCCCGCTATAAAAATTATCTTCCTCTTATTAAGGAGAGTCAAAGGGAGGCTTCGCCTCCCTTATATAACCATTTCCCCCTCCCTTAATAAGGGAGGGGGATAAAGGGGGAGGGTTACCTAATAAAAACCAATAAATTATCTAAAGGTGGTAGGTTGATAAATAATCTCCCCGAGAGTCAAATTGTTAACCTCTGGCAGCGCTTGTTGGGGCACAGAACCGAGCTGACCACCGAAGGTGGTGAACCGATAAAGATAATTTACCCGGGAAGGATTAATGATGAGCCAGGGGCTGATTTTCGGGATGCGGTTATTGCCACCAACCGAGGGTTAATAAAGGGGGATATAGAAGTTCACGTTAAATCCAGCGGTTGGCGAGCCCACCGACACCACCAGAACCCCGTATATAATCGGGTGATTCTGCACGTGGTGATGTGGCATGACACTGAGGCGACCACCAAACTCCAAAACGGGGACAGTATTCCTACCCTAGCCCTGCATAAGTACATAAAAGACCCGATTAACCAGCGGCTTAGTGGAGCAGAGCCTCCGGTTACCTCAAGTAAGCCCGGTGTTAAAGCCCCAGAACGCCTGACCCCAGGCATTATAGCCGAATTCCTGGATAGCACCGGGGAGGAACGATTCTTAACCAAGGCGACCAAGTTTCATGCCGACCTAGCCCAAATGGAGGCCAGCCAATGCCTCTACCAGGGGATAATGGGAGCCCTGGGTTACGCCAGGAATAAACTTGCCTTCCTGGAGCTAGCTCGCCGGGTGCCACTTCAGAGCCTCGAGTCTATAACCGGAAACAAACTATCGGACGAAGAGTGTCTTAGCCGGCAACAGGCTCTATTATTGGGTACGGCTGGACTACTCCCTTCACAGCGCCAGGATAGACACCAGGAAAATAATGACAAATGGATATATAAATTGGAGCGGCTACGGACCTCTTCCCACCTGGGCGAGGCAATGTCCCGGGACAACTGGCAACTATTCAGGGTCAGACCAAACAACTCCCCTATTCGCCGCCTAGCCGCTATGAGTTACCTCATACTCCGCTATAGGCCAGGGGGGATATTTAACAGGTTAATCAATATAGTCAAGGAGGTGCCAGTCAGCCAAAGCCGCTATAGATTAGAAAAGGGGTTACTGGTTACCACCAATGGTTATTGGGCCAGCCACTTTGATTTTGGCCTAGCCAACAGGCTGAGAAACCCAACCCTTCTCGGTAGCAGTCGAGCGGCTGATATTATCATCAATGTACTCCTGCCCTTTACCCTGGCCTGGGGTAAACTTACCTCCCAGCCAGAACTTGAGAAAAAGAGCCTTGCCCTTTATCGTCACTACCCCAAGCTGACAGCAAATACAATAGAAAGGCACATGAAGGCTCAGCTTGGGGTAAGCAGTAGTCTGGTTAACTCAGCCCAGCGGCAACAGGGGCTAATCCACATCTATAATACCCTGTGCACTCAAGGCAGGTGTAGCCAATGCCGTCTAAGCCAGCCTGAGGCTGGGAATCACGTCTAAATCTAAGCCGTCTACCTTGCCGGCTTGGAACCGGTAGTAGCCACAAGCCGCAATCATAGCCGCATTATCGGTGCATAATACCGGCTCAGGGACCAGAACCGGAATGGGTGAATTTCCCACCAGCCAGTGACGGAGCAACCCATTTGAGGCTACCCCACCGGCCAGTAAAACCTGCTTTACCCAATGCTGTTTAGCCACGGCTACGGTTTTGGTGACCAAGACGTCAACCACCGCCTCCTGAAAGCTGGCGGCAGCATCAGCCGGGGATGAAATTCTACCCCCCTCCACCAATCGCAGCAGGGCTGTCTTGACACCGCTGAAACTGAAATCGCTGGTCCCTTTCAGCCAGGCACGAGGTAGCTTTATAGAAGCGACGCCGCCTTTAGCCGCCTGCT
>DAOUFA010000103.1:0-14375 GCA_034430355.1 Dehalococcoidales bacterium | reverse complement strand
GACGATGTAGAGGAGATCGTTTCTCAGACCATACTTGCCAAGAAGGTCATCGATAGGTTGCTTTATGTCGATCCCATCACCGGCGAGAAGATAGTCCACGAATCTGAGATACCATTCTATAAGAACCAGATGCGGCTCCTTATTGGCAATAACACTAAGATTGATCCTAAAAGCATCGATGACTATCTGGCACTTGGTGGCTATTCTGCTTTATCCAAATCGCTCTTCGAGATGACCCCTGAGCAAGTCCTTGAAGAAATAAAGAAAGCCAACTTGCGCGGCCGGGGCGGTGGTGGATTCCCTGCCGGTATGAAGTGGGAGACCACCCGTAATGCGCCCGAGGAAGTAAAGTACGTTATCGTCAACGCTCACGAAGGGGAGCCCGGGGCGTTTATGGATAGAGCCCTCTTTACGGGAAACCCACATAGCGTGCTGGAAGGCTTGATAATCGGTGCCTATGCTATCGGCTCACACCAGGGATATATCTACACTCGTCATGACACTCCTCAATTAATAGATAATATTGCTATTGCCCTCACTCAGGCGAAGGAATATGGGCTTTTAGGCGAAAACATCCTTGGCTCTGGCTTCAGCTTTAATGTTGAGGTGCATCTTGATATAGGGATATTCGTTTCTGGTGAGTCCAGCGCATTAATGAAGGCAATAGAAGGGAGGACACCAGAGCCAAGACCCAAATATATCCACACTTCGGTAAGTGGTATTTGGGAAAAGCCGAGTAACCTAAACAATGTAGAAACTTGGGCTAACGTGCCTCCGATAATCAATAGGGGCTCTGAATGGTTTAGTAGTATCGGGACAGAGCAGAGTAAGGGGACAAAACTTATATCCTTAGCAGGTAATATAAGTAATACAGGGGTCGTAGAAGTTCCTATGGGGACCTCGCTCAGAAAGGTTATCTACGACATTGGTGGTGGAATTCCAAACGGAAAGAAAGTTAAAGCGGTTCACATTGGAGGACCTCTCGGAGGTTCTATTCCCGAGAGTCTCCTCGACACCCCTGTGGATTTTGATGAGCTTGCAAAAGTGGGAGCTCCAATGGGCGCAGGCGGCATGATCATAATGGATGAAGATACCTGTATGGTCGATGTAGCCAGGTATTTCCTCAACTTCCTCACTGATGAGTCATGCGGCAAATGCGTCCCATGCCGCGAAGGCATCAGGCAGATGCTGAAGATTCTAACTAATATTACTGAGGGAAGTGGGAAAGAGGGTGACATTGAGCTTTTAGAGGAGCTATCCGAGGTAACCAGAGATGCCTCACTTTGTGCTTTAGGGGGAGGTGCTTCTAACCCCGTCTTAACTACCATACGCTACTTCAGGGACGAGTATGAGGCACACATCAAGGAGAAGAAACACCCAGCGAAGAAGCAAGAATTATAGTCAGAGAGAGTAAAGAAAGATGAGTGAAATCCTTTTACAGATTGATGGCAGAGAAGTTAAAGCAAAAGAAGGGATGACCATTTTGGAAGCAGCACGAACTGTGGGAATAAATATTCCTACGCTTTGTTACCACGAGAAATTAGAACCTTATGGGGCTTGCCGAATTTGCACAGTAGAAATAGAAACTCGCGGTAGGACACGTCTCGTTGCTGCCTGCCTTTACCCAGTTGAAGAAAATTTGGTAGTAAGAACCAGGTCTGAGAAGGTAATCAAAATTCGCAAAATGCTTTTGGAGCTGATGCTAGCTCATGCTCCAGAAGCCGGGGTGTTGCAGGATTTAGCTCAAGAATATGGAGTAAGGGAAGTTCGTTTCGAAAAAGAGCCTTCATTCTGCATTCTTTGCGGTCTATGTGTAAGATACTGTGCTGAGGTCAAAAAGAAGAACGCTATTGGATTTGTTGACAGAGGAGTAAGACGAGAGGTAGCTTTCATTCCAGAGATAGCCTCTAAGGAGTGCTGGAACTGCAAAGAATGCTTTTCGCTTTGCCCTACAGAGGCACTACAAGCAACTTTCCTCTTGACTGAAGCTCTAATGTCTTCCTCACCTTCTTTCGAACCCAAGTCAGAGAAATAGGCAACATTTGAACCCACAGAGGGAGATGCCACGCTCAGGTAATCCTTGTAGACCCCCCCTCAAGTCCAGTAGGAATTCCTTCAATAAATACCTCAATGTTCATAGCATTGTCTTGGTTATTGCTTTAACGCATTGTAGAACAGCTACCCACTTTGGTCAACGATAGTTCAAGCCCTTAAACGTTAAAGGAGGCCTACTCAATTGCGAGACTGCTAATTAACAAAACATCGAAATGTGTAATAGGTGTGCGCTGTATGTTGTACTGCGCTTTTTTGCTAACATTTTTGCTGACAAACTTGCAAACATCAGGAATTATCAGAATTTACTAGAGAGGATAAACCGAAGCTAAACTGAAGATATAAAGCCACTCAGGATTACTTGGTTTTACTCTGAGGGACATACCTCTTGTATCTTTTAATCAGGGTGTCACAGGTTCGAGACCTGTACGGCCTACCAGAAACCCCTCAGTCTCCATACGCTAATATACTTGGCTAGTACTAGATTCACCCGGAATCTACTAGTTCTCCCACTACAGGGAACTTGTTTAATATCTCAGGGCCATGGGGAGCTTCTTTTAAGGCCTCGGTCAGGTCACATCCAGCACGATGCAGGACCTGATGAACCCCTCTCTTCCACAGGAAACTCTGTGAAACATCATATACCTTGCCGTCTCAGTGTCTATCGGCATTGGTTTACTTTTTGGATTCTTACCGGCGCGGCATCCTGCCCGCCTCAATCCTGTCGAAGCGCTCAGGTATGAGTAGCAGGCCAAAATAGGCTTGACTATACAAATATCACTGGAGAAGTGCTACACCTTTGGGCATGTTTTCTGGAATTGCACAAAACGCTATCTTGTGCCTTGCTTGGTCAGTCCATATTAGCCAACCGGGCTGCTAAAACAGCGGGGGGGATTTTGGGTGGGCATTAACCATTGTGACCTGAGTGGGGACTGAGCCAGAAAGATTGAAGATGCCCCGGCTATTATCTCCCATAATTAACCAAAGACCTCCCCCCTATATTGGCGGGGAGGTCGGTATGTTCAGTTGTTCACACAGTTCAGACGGCCCCTCTTCTCCTTCTCAGCGGTAGGAATATAGCTAAAAAGATGCCCACAGCGATAATGGGTCCCACGATAGCCCAGTTGATTCCTGTCGGAGGTGCTATTGGTGGCCCAGGTGGTGGAGTTGGAGGCACTTCTGGTGGTGCGGGTGGGGCTGGTTTAACGGTAAAGGAACCAGGAAGACCGTTGACATCTACCGAGTAGCTGCCGGGGTCGGCTCTGGTTACGGTAAAAATAACCTCCTGGCTACGGTCAGGAGCCAGGGTTACAATCTTTTCTGTCTCCTTTACCCCGTCTATCTTTAAGGTTACCCTGTAGTTACCTTCCCTGCCGCCGCTATTAGTCGCCGATAATGTGATAGTTACTGTCTCTTCGGGTTGAACCTCTGCCGGCTGGACAGATAGGTTTGATACCGAGAAGGCAGGCGGTGGTGGAGGGGTAACAAAGCCAAGTATGGCAAAATTGGTGAAATGTCTTATATCAACCTCAATGGTGTTGTCGTCAGCGTCAACATCGCTGTCTAATACCACCCATTCCCCGAGGTCCTCATCGTAGTAAGCCAAAAGCAAATCCTCTTCAGCTACACCATCGGGGATATCATCCTGGTCATAGGTATAGATTATGGTTATCGCTTCGGAAAATTCAGCACAGTCAGGGTCAAAGTCGTAGGCTAGACCGATGATATTGGCATCTTCGGGTAGGGGTGGTGGGTCGGTTACCTCGGTTATGGTTATTTCATCTATTAATTCTTCACCATCGCACAGGATACAGACTCCAAATTCGGCATTCAGGGTTACCTTACCGTCGTCTGAGGTAACCAGAATCTCTTCCCGCAGACACCCATTGTCAGTTATCCGGTAGGAAGTAACGTCACCCATCATGTCAACATCAATGTAGAGTGGTAATAGACCGGGTGGTCCTCCTCCACCACCAGGAGGTGGGGGTGGTGGTTGAGGTGCTGGTAGCTTAGCCGTTAAGTCCAGCCCCCATACCTCACCGCTATGGAAGGTAGCCACCCACTCGGGGTCAACATCCTTCCAGTCCTCACCCTCCTCTTTTACCCTTACTTCCTCGGCGAGATACCCATCAACATAGAAGGTAATCTCACTGAGGCTGGGAATGGTATCCTGGACCATGAGTTTGGGGTCACCGCCGGACGGTCCGCCATACTGACCGGGTATAGTCGTCGTCAGGCTCCCCTTAACCTCACCACCTACCTCAGCCGTTATCACTGTACCTTCCAGGGCATCTACGATGTCGCTCATGTCATCCTCGGCATAGACCTGCACTGAGCCGTAGAAGAAGTGGGGATACATTGGTGCCTCGGCAAAGGCAGCACTGCTGGCAAGTAACGGTATCAGCAGGCTAGCTGCTATAGCTAATCTCATTATTTTCACTTCGCACCTCTATCCAAATTGGGGAGGGTACCAAAGCACCCTCCCCAATTCCTAGTTACGGCAAAGGTATGACATCCCAGAAGTAGCGGTATATCTCGACAAAGATGATGTCCGGAGCCATTTCATAGATGACGACGTCGCAGTGCAACATGATGGGCCCGCCACAGAGTATTATCGGCTTCTCAAACACGGTGTAGTAGATATTTCCATCCACACCGCTGTCTATGGCTTCCCACTGTAGCTTGGCCATAGCCTCAACGTAGAACGCCAGGGCTTCGTCTACGGTGGCACTGCCCTTGAACTCCAGCATGAGTGGAGGTACTGGCTCACCGAAGTAGTACATGAGCACGTTGACCACGGTCTCCCAGACTATCATGTTGGTGCCGGGGCAGGTCGGAATATCAAACGGCGCATACAGCACATAGATGTAGTCGGGACCGTCAGCATCAACCTCAGCCCACATGCCGGCTATCAAGGTGTAGGGTGGTTCTCCCTGGGGATCGTATGGGATGTGTTTCCAGAAAGCAATGTAACCTTCAGCGCCATAAGCATCTTGGTACACTATTGCTTTGTCGACGAACTGCCAGTCACAGACCCTGGGCATCTCCTCCTCGTAGAAGTTGAAGAAGTCAGCAAGGATAAACTCTCCCTCATATCTGCTTATGCTCCACTGGAGACCGCCAATGCAGGCTAACTCTGGTGTCATCATGGCGCAGAACTCCTCGTCCATCCAGTCGTAGTATTCTACCATGGTGGTGTCCGGGTAGGGTGGGATGCAACAAAGGTCTCCGTACGATGGGCACCAGACTGAGAGTGACGGAATTGGCTCCTCAATGGGCTGCCAGTCGCGGTTTATCTTCACCTGGATGATGCCTGACTCTATTTCTGGGTCAAGATTGTAGATGTCCACCCACAAGAGCAAAGTGCCCGGCTGTTCACAGTAAAATTCTGGCTTTGAGAAGAGGAGTTTATACCTCATATCGCACATGGAGCATGTGCCCTCGACTTCCCACTGTAGCTCGGCCATAGCCTCAACATAGAACTCAACCGCTTCCTCTATGGTGGCATTGCCCTTGAACTCCAGCATGAGCGGGCTAAGTACTGGCTCACCCATGTAGTCCATGAGCACGTTGAGCACGGTCTCCCAGACTATCAGGTTGGTGCCGGGGCAGGTCGGAATATCAAACGGCACATACAGCATATAGATGTAGTCGTCACCGTCAGCATTAACCTCAGCCCACATGCCGGCTACCATGGTGTAGTAGGGCACGCCGGAGAACTCACCCTCTTTCCAGAAACCGATGTAGCCTTCAGCGTCACCAGCATCTTCGTACACTATTCCTTCGCCGGCGAACTGCCAGTCACAGACCTCGGGCATCTCCTCCTCGTAGAAGTTGAAGAAATCGTCAAGTGTAAACTCTCCCTCATATATGCGCATGCTCCACTGGAGACCAGCCACGCACGCCGGTAGCCCTATGTCACAGTCGTCCATCCAGTCTTCATAGTAGACCATGGTGGTGTCCGGGTAGGACGGCAGGCAGCAGTAGTCAGGGTCTCCGTACGATGGGCACCAGACTGAGAGTGACGGAAGTGGCTCCCCAGCGGGCTGCCAGTCGCGGTTTATCTCCACCTGGATGATGCCTGACTCTATTTCTGGGTCAAGATTGTAGATGTCCACCCACAAGAGCAACATGATATCATCGCCACAGTCATTTTCCGGCTTTGTGAAGAGGAGTTTATACCTCATGTCGCACATGGAGCACGTCCCCACGACTTCCCACTGTAGCTTGGCCATAGCCTCAACATAGAACTCAACCGCTTCCTCTATGGTGGCATTGCCCTTGAACTCCAGATATGGACACATGCCGCCGTCGTACCAGGTCTCCCACATTATCAGGTTGGTGCCGGGGCAGGTGGGAATATCAAACGGTGCGTAGTTTATGTATAGGTAGTCAGGACTGCCAGCGTTAACCTCAATCTCTATATTGCACATCATAGTGTAGGGTTCACTGGGCAATCCGATGTGTTTCCAGAAGGCAATGTAACCAGAGGAATAGCCATTAACAGTTGGATCAAATCCCTTTCCGGCGAACTGCCAGTCACAGACCTCGGGCATCTCCTCTTCGTAGAAGGTGAAGACATCGTCAAGGGTAAACTCACCCTTATATGTGATGTAGCTCCACTGGAGACCAGCCGCGCACTCCGGTACCGGTATGTAACAGTTGTCCATCCAGTCGTGGTATTCTGTCATGGTGGTGCCCGGATAGCGTGGGACGCAGTCAAGGTCTTCGTGCTGCTCCAGGGTCAGGCTGAGGAATACTGGGGTGTTGCTGAAGCCAGCCAGGGTATCGTCTCTCTCCATAAATACCCAGTAGCCGCCGCCAACGGTCATATTGGGTATTGGCGGCACGGCTTCGGCACCGTGGTGCAGGTACTCCCAGTCTTCCTGTCCGAAATACCAGTCGTACCAGATGGAGCCACAGCAGTCGGCGCACTTATATTCCTTCTCAACCTCAACGTACTGCCTCGGGCTGTCAACGATGATGTAGCCGCGGGTGCCGTCGGGAGAAATCTCCTCAATGGATATCAGGGCATCATTTACCGGCATAAACGGGTCGTGGGGTGGGCTTACCGCCAGACCAATCAGGTTCCAGCCTTCGTGTACGCCCAGGCTCGGGGCAGCCGTGGTATTGCGGTTAAATATCAGCCCCAGGGAATCAAAGTTGCTCGCCTTAATGGCTATAGCATCCAGAGGTCTGAGGATGGCATCACCGACAATCACGCCGCCACGGAGTAGTCCGCCATCGGTTAACTGCTCCCAGGTCTGGAGCTCGCTGTTCCACCTGATGGCGGTGTCATAGTCCAGTCCATCGCCCAGAGCGGTCAGGTGCTCCCAGTCGTTGATGCCCAGGTTTATCGGGGTTGACCTCAGGTTCCAGCCTTCGCCTACCGGTAACTGCTCGTCAACAATGGCTATGTCAATAGTAGTCTGGGTCTGGTTGCCTGCCCAGTCGGTTACCGTTACCGGGACCTCAAGCTCGCCCGGTTCCAGCATCAGGAAGAACTGCTCCTCACCAAGGGAGGTTAGCAACTGTGTCAGACACCATTCTAGGCCTACACTGGTAGTCCATACCGTCTCGCAACAGAAGGAGCCGTTACACAGCTTCAGTACACCAGCCTGTTCCCAGGCCTCTACCACCGCGGGCGGTAATATGTCTTCCAGCTTGGTTCCGCCCAGAAGCTGTTCCACGCCATCGGCGAGGTCAATGGTAACATACCTGACGCCACGAGGTACCTCAGCGTCAACGTCACTGGTAATAACACAGTACCGGCTGTCGCCATCACACGGACCGAGGCTAAATGGACTTTCCGCTGTCCACGATGAACCGGTTATCTCGCTCAGGGCGGTGTAGATGGAGAGCATATCGGGGGTAGCCACCGCCATATCAATATCGGGTCCGGTAGTATCCCACGGCGTATCCGTCGGGTCGGTGTCATAGGGGTAGGCTGTGGTTTCCCACGGCTCGTATAGAACATAGCTGGATACGGCATCGCCCTCGCCATAGGGGTTGGTGCCGCCATGAAACGGACCATAGGATTCGGGAAGATGAGTGTCATCACCGCCCCACCAGTTCCAGCGAGCGTCAACATCCTCAGTTCTATTGTTATACACCCCGTAGGAGCCAACATCGGTGTTTTCGGTGATGTTGTTGTAGTAGATAACATTATCCTCAGCACCAGAGCCGAGGAAAATACCGCATAAGGGATGGTCACTGACAGCACCCTTATTGCCTGAGATAACATTCCTCAGTATGTCATTATAGTCGCCGTCAACCCAGATACCATCCAGTGTGTTGTCAGAGATAACATTGCCGACAACACCATTACGTGTGGAATACTCGTTTATAAAGACGCCAATCCGGTTACCGGTGATGGTATTGTTGACGATGGCATTGCAGTTGGACCAATCTAGCCAAACCCCGGCTAGCATACTGGTGTCTTCTATATGCCTGGTGATGGTGTTACCGCTAACGGTGGCGTAATCTACATAGCTGAGGCATATCCCATCGCCGCCGGTGCCATTATCGTCAATGAAATTATCGTTAATGGTAACTTCACCATCACCATTGCTATTATTCGCAATATAAATACCAAACAGGGTGTTGCCAATAACGGTGTTATCGGGTCCGATGGTCAGGCTGCCACCAGGAACGTTGTTAACTTGTATGCCCGGACCGTAGTTACCATCGTAGGTAACCGGTCCACCGGGGACGGTGTCATCAGTCCACTCGCCAACATCGTTCCCCGAGATGGTGGTATCACCAGAGGTGGTCTCAATCCATATCCCGGTGTCACCCCAACCATTATCGGCAATCTTGTTGTTGGTGATGGTCAGCGAGCCGTCGCTGTCCACCTCCCAGACATATATTCCCTCACCGTGGTAGTTGCCGTCATATACATAATAGTTCTCATCCTCAACCTGAGTCCAGGCGCCGATAATGTTGTCGTTGATGACCACCGTGCCGGAGATAGGGAACGCTGCGCCAAAATCAATACCGTCGTAATTGTTCTCGGCTATCTTGTTGCCGTCAATGGTGACAATACCATCAACGCCTACATGTCTAATCTCAATACCATCGACGCCGTTACCACTAAAGTAACCGGTTGGCTCAAGACCATAGTCATAGGCGCCGATGATGTTATCGGTGATAGTCAGCTCACCATTGACCGAGGTCGGACCAGCTACATAGATGCCGTTATCTCCGTTGTCCACAATCTTGTTGTTGTCGATGACGACAGTCCCGGTGTCGGCAATTTCCCAAATTTCTATGCCGTCGTCCCAGTTACCCTCATAGCTGTATTCGGTTTCGTCACCAGGGCCCTTGCCGTACCACCCTCCGATAACGCTATCGGTAACCTCCACCGTGCCTATAACATTATACAGGAAGATACCGTCTGAAGAGGGACCATTCTCGGTGATAATGCAGTCGTCAATGAAGATACCGCCGTCAAGGTCGCCATCAGCGAGTATACCGTCGCCATTGTCGTGGATGAAGCAGTTACTGACGGTAACCGTGCCCCCGTGAGCCAGACCATCACTAATATAGATGCCAGCCAGGTCACCACCAGTAATGGTAAAGCCGTCAATCACGGCATGCCCGCTAAACGGACTGAAGGGACCCACAATCTCAATCTCTGGGGTAGAGACGTTGTCAATAATGGTATCACTCCAGTCTCCCGAAGCCGACTCCAGCGTCAGCGACTTATCTATCTCAATCACCGGTTCCTCATAGGTTCCGGGATGGACGATAACGGTATCACCCGGGTCAGCAGCACCAACAGCACCGTTAATTGAGCTCCAGAAATCTGGCGTTGAGCCCAACAGCTCGGCGGTATACATTACCTCTGACGAAACAACGACCTCGGTGAGCACGGTATCAGTTCCCTCGTCATAGTGCCTGTCAGTGCCGCCCTCTTCGTCCTGGAATACTATCACCTCGCCATCAAACGCATCCAGCTCTCGGTTGGCGAAAGCCTTAATCCAGGTCACCGTGTCACCAGGAGGCAGTTCAGAGCCTCCTGGGGCTCCCATGACATATTCCACGTCGTAACCGAGGGCTACTGTCTCGTCGTCGGTGCAGTCTATTCCACCTGACTGCCATCCCGTTGGGGGTTCGCCGCCATATGTCCACTCAAGTCCAATATCGGCACAAGCGAGAGTGGCTGCACCTTCTTCAATCAGGATAGCCGTGAGACCATTTAACGTCCCGGCAGTGGTATTATCCTCCGTCCACTTCATAATGACTACCGAACAATTTGTTGCCCCCTGACTGAAGTGGAATTCATTGTCCGGAGTGGTAACCGTAGAACCACCCGGGGCTGCCTGAGCCTCGCTGACCAGGGGGGATGGGGCTGGTGCCAGTGCCAGCGACCCCATCAGTGACGAAATCAGCACCACAACAAATAAGATACTCAAACCTTTTCTTTTCAACTTATGAACCTCCTTTATCGGAAGTCGCTTAAATGAATTCTTCATAACTTTTTCTATAGCGACCACCTCCTTTACCTTATTTCACCCCTTTCTGGTAGAGTGAGTATTAGCTATTTCACCGCACGGCCTAATAGCTTCGCCATTTGGCGAAAGCGGTGTGAAGTGAGCATATACCAATTATTTTGATTTGTCAATACCTTGGCTAACAAATCAGGGGATTTTTATGGAAATTTTATGCTGCTTATCGCCAGCATCAAGTCCGGTTATTCGGGGTAACAATCCGTCACGATGTGCAACCTCATTGACACTGGAAAAGCAATCTTACCCGGTGTACCTGAGGGTGGTCGGGATGATGAGTGAGGACAATAGCTGCCTTCAGTTAGCGAGCTAAGCCTGTCGGTTGTAGTAATCCAGGGGCTTCAGGGTTAGGAGTTTCTTGGCAATTGCTGGATATTTGGCGATAAACATCAGTTCGTCCTCGACAAGCGGCTTCTGGGCTTCTACATTAGCATATCTTACCAGTTCCAGAATCTCTCGGGCTTCTTTATCATCGTGGAACAGCACTGCCATTTTGCCCTCCGTCCCGTCCATTATGCTACGCATTACATGTCTAAAACCGGATATACCACTATATTGCCCGGTAATAATTTCTCTACCGGTTTCAACTTGTACTGGTTCGCCTCGCCCCAATTCCTGATAGCCATATAGCTCATAGGTCTCTGGGTCCTTTATTACTCCATCGGCGTGGATACCGGAAGAGTGAGCAAAGGCGTTAGCCCCCACGCCCGGCTGATTTATGGGAATAGGGACTCCAAATGCGTAGCTGGCGAACTTGGCTATTTCCCATGATTTTGATAAATCAATCTCATTCCCCAGCTGATATTCTTCGGCAAAACCCTTGGACTTGGTGATGGCCAGAACGACTGCCAGCAGGTCAGCATTGCCCGCTCTTTCCCCAATTCCATTGAGGGTGGTGTTAATGTAAGCATCTTGCCCTCCGTCTATAGCTCCTTTAGCCCCGGCGATAGAATTGGCTACCGCCATTCCCAGGTCACCGTGGCAGTGAAGCTCGATTGGCATCCCTGTGTTCTCCGCCAGCTTTTTCACCGTTTCATAAATGGTAAAGGGGTTATCATAGCCAAGGGTGTCACAGTATCTTAGCCTGTCAGCCCCGTGCTCTTTAGCGGCTAAACCGAATTTGATGATGAAGTCCAGGTCTGTCCGTGAAGCGTCCTCAGCATTTACCCCGATACTTTCCGCCCCGTAGGATTTGGCGGCATCAACAGCCTCCGCCATCAGTATTAGTATATCTTCCTTGGTTTTTTTGCCCAGAAATTTACCGGATATCATCTGGTCTGATGTGGAAATAGACAGATTGAGGTGCTTGATATCCGGGACTAAGTTAAACGCAGTTTCCACATCCTGAGCTATGGCTCTTATCCAACCTTCCAAACGAATGGGGTGCAACACTCCCATCTCAGCCAGTTCCAGATTAGCCTGGAGGTAGGCTGACTCGTGATGCGTGGTGGGAAAGCCAAACTCAGACTGAAAGATGCCCATCTCATTCAGGTAAACGTTTATTAATGTCTTTTCTAGCTTGGATAAACCAAGCTTGGCTGTTTGCACACCATCTCGATTGGTTACGTCAATGAGATATATTTTACCCATCAATCGCCTCCGCTCTACTTAACATAATGAGAGCATGAATGATTTTAAACCGAGGTAGGTTTATTATAGCACAATGTTTAGCCATAGTTAAAAGGGTATGCTGGTCAGCGGTAGATATGAGCTAGTGGCGGCCAAGCTTTGCTATTACCGCGTCAGCCACCTGGGAGGTGCCAACTGCGGTATCGGGTGCCTCTGGTTTAAGGTCATAGGTAACATTTTTACCCTCGGCAATAACTTCGGCTACCGCCTTTTCTAATCTGTCAGCACTTTTCTCTTCCCCAAGGTGATGGAGCATCATTACGCCGGAGAGTATCATAGCCATAGGGTTAACCTTGTTTAGCCCGGCATATTTGGGGGCGCTGCCGTGTGCGGCTTCAAACACAGCTATTTCGTTGCTTAAGTTAGCCCCGGGGGCTAGTCCTAGTCCCCCGATGAGACCGGCACACAGGTCAGAAATCAGGTCGCCGTAAAGGTTAGGCGTGACCACGACATCAAATTGGTGTGGCTTTCGCACCAGCTGCATGCTCATGTTATCCACGATTCTATCCTCAAACTCAATATCAGGGTATTCCTGGGCTACCTCTCGGGCTGCCGACAGAAATAGCCCGTCGGAGAATTTCATAATGTTGGCTTTGTGCACTGCCGTTACCTTTTTCCGGTGGTGGGTGCGAGCATATTCAAAGGCAAATTTGGCAATTCTTCGGCTGCCCATCTCAGAGATTACCTTCAGGCTTAATCCCGAGTCCTCTCTTACAGTCTCACCTTTAGTTTCCGAGATAAGCTTTATTAATCTGGCTGCCTCAGGGGTTCCCCTCTCAAACTCAATACCGCTATAGAGGTCCTCCGTATTTTCTCGGACAATAACGATGTCTACATCTTTGTAGAGTGATGGCGCCCCAGGGTAGGTCTTACACGGACGCAGGCAGGCATAAAGCCCCAATTTCTTACGCAGGGCGACATTAACGCTTCTAAAGCCCGAGCCTACCGGTGTCGTAACTGGACCTTTGAGAGCAACCTTGTTGCTTCTAACCGATTCCAGTGTGGATTCGGGAAGTAGTGTGCCCACTGTGTTTTGAGCCCTGCTCCCCATGTAGACTAATTCCCAGTCAAAACTAACCCCGGTCGCTTCCAGGACTCTTCTGGTAGCCTCGGTCACCTCAGGACCGACGCCATCACCGGGGATAAGAGTAATTCGGTAAGCCATTAAAATGTATTCCTTCTCGCTCTTTTTAGTTACCGGTGGTCATAATTTGAAATCACCGTGCTTCTGGATGTAAGGCAAAAGCCCGCCTTCGTCAAGGATATGCAGCATTATCTCAGGGATTGGGCTAAACTTCAACTGGTTGCCATTGGTCATATCCCGGATAGTGCCGGCTTTAAGGTCTATCTCTAACTTATCACCGTCGTTAATACTATCGGTCTGGCATAGGAGCACTGGAAGTCCGAGGTTAATGGCATTGCGGAAGAATATCCGGGCTACTGACTTAGCCAATATGGCACTCACCCCGGCCATCTTAATCACCAGAGGCGCATGCTCTCGACTGGAACCAAGCCCGAAGTTAGTGCCAGCAACTATAAAGTCTCCAAGCTTCACTCTGGCGGCAAAGGTTGGGTCAGCATCCTCCATAACATGCTTGGCCAGCTCAGGAAGATTACTTCTCAGGTGGGCAAATCTACCCGGTATGATGTAGTCAGTAGAGATGTTATCGCCAGACTTGAAGGCTCTGCCAGTAAGCATCTATATCACCTCTCTAGGGTCGGTGATTTCGCCGTTAAGGGCAGTAGCTGCCGCCGTAGCCGGGCTGCCCAGATATATAAATGACTCAGGGTTACCCATTCTACCCCTGAAATTGCGATTAGCCGTGGACAGGCAAGTCTCTCCGGCTGCCAGTACACCCTGGTGCAGACCGAGGCAGGGCCCACACCCCGGTGGCAAGATAATAGCTCCAGCTTCAAGCAGGGTCTGGATATAGCCCGCCTTTATAGCTGCCATCAGTACCCCCCGTGATGCCGGGGCAATTAATAGCCTGGTCTCGGGTTGAATCTTCTTCCCCTTTAGAATCCTGGCGGCTACGGCTAGGTCGTCCCGGCGGCCATTGGTGCAGGTACCGATAAATACCTGATGGATTTTGGTCCCCTTAAGTTCTTTAGCCAGAGCAATGTTATCCACGGTGTGGGGTTTGGCTACTGTCGGCTCAAGCTCAGCCAGACTTATATTAACGG